>NZ_BKZR01000034.1:0-39198 GCF_008974225.1 Weizmannia acidilactici
CGCAAAAACTTGACTCACTCGTAAATGCTTCACCAAGTTTCCACTCATCTGCGTAACGAAGTACAATATTTTTTAAATGTTTTCCGTTATCTTCAATCAGTTCACATGGGATAATATAAAATCCCTTTTTGCCAGCTTTAAACCTCTCATAAAGCAAAGCTGTCAGTTTTGCCGGAAAGCTTACCGGCGGCCGGTCGGATAATGCATCTCCTTCATGATAGGCAATGCCGGCTTCCGTTGTATTGGAGAAAATAAACCGGACATTTTCATCTTCCGCCAAGCGTAAATAGGCATCATAATTTTCATAAGGATTGATTCCGGTATTGACGGAAGAAATAATTTCATGGGTTTGTATATTTTCTCCATGGGATTTTCCTTCAAGCAATACAGTAAATAAATAATCCTGTTCTGCTAATTGCCCGACTCTGCCGGTTGGTAATGATTGAACAATCGTTACACCACCTTCAAAAAGACCTTTTTTATTCATTTGCTGTATCTGCCAATCGACAAAAGCACGGAGAAAATTTCCATCTCCAAATTGAATGGCTTTTGTTGGATAACGGGGCAAGTCTTTAAAATATGAATTGGATAACTTGATCACCTTTATCCCTCCTATATTTATTATTTGGAAACCATGTTTCTCATTCATGCTTACATTTTTTATTATAGTGCGCTTACAAATTTATTCAATAGCTTTTTATTATTTTTTTCCTTATTCAACAAATAGACAAACAATAATCAGCGGACGACTTCCCGGCCGGGAGTATCGAGCCATGATTTGACATCCCTTTCTGTCAGCGGCAGCATATCCCCATTGATGGAATGTTTTAGGACGGACGCTGCGGTAGCAAATTGTACGGTTTGTTCCGCTTCCATTCCTGTTAATATCCCGTGGAGGATTCCTGCAACATATGCATCGCCGCCGCCGATCCGGTCTACGATCGGAAAAAGGTGATACCGCTCAGATTTTTTAAACTCCCCTTTAATCCATAACATTCCCTGCAATTCATTACAGGACGGGGAGATGACATACCGATCCGTTGCGTAAAGCGCACGGATGTTAGGGTAAATTTGGCTGATCTTCCGGTAGCATTCCTCCATATTGCCGGGCACCGCAACAGATGCGTCAATCTCAAAGAAGTTACGGGCATCCATATAGTTCGCACAGCAATAGCTGACCATCGGCAAAATCGGGATAATGGCCTCTTTCGCTTCTTCAAGCGTCCACATGGCCTGCCGGAAATTGATGTCGAAACTGACCGGGATGCCGCGGTCATATGCCGCTTTTACCAGTATTTGCCCATTCTTTTTCCAAGATTCGGATAAAGCAAATGTGATACCGGAAATGTGAAAGAGCGAAACATTTTCAAAAAGCCGGTCAAAATCCCACTCATGGATATCCATTTGGCAAAAACTTGAATGTTCCCTGTCGTAAATCACTTTTGAATTGCGCAGGGTGCTCCCTTGTTCCAAAAAATAAATGCCCAGACGCTTTCCTCCAAACAAGAGATGGGAAGTATCAATCCCGTTGGCGCGGAGATTTCTTACGGCTGCCGTCCCCAAAGGCGAATTCGGCACCATGCTGGCAAAAGAAACATCATGACCGAAGTGGGCCAATGTTGAAGCGACATTGGCTTCCGACCCGCCGTAATTCACATTTAATGATTGGCTGCAAGACAATAAATCCCCTGAACAAGTTGAAAGTCGCAACAAAATTTCCCCAAGTGTTAAAATTTTAGGCATATTGACCCCTCAATTGTTGCGCTTCACGCAGCTGTTTGTATTTTTGCATGAATGCTTGGGCAGTCTCGGTAACTTTTTCGAATTGATTGGTTTCTGCGTGCTTTAATAAACTTCCGCCAACGCCAAGGATTTTGCAGCCAGCATTTATCCAGTCGCACATATTATCCAGGTTGATTCCGCCTGAAGGCATAATTTCCAATTGCGGCAACGGCGCTTTTACATCTTTTACAAATGCAGGGCCAACGATATTGCTTGGGAACAGCTTAATCACTTCCGCTCCTGCCTGCATTGCTGTTTTCATTTCATTCACGGTCATGCAACCCGGAATATAAGGGACTTGATAAAGATTGCACAAAGCAGCCGTATCAGCATCGAAGGTTGGCGCAACAATGAACTTGGCACCTGACATCAGCGCAATTTGGGCGGTTGGGGCGTCAAGGACGGTACCGGCGCCAATCAAAACATCCTGATGGTCTGTATATTGTTTTGTAATTTTTCGGATCGCAACATCAGCATTTGGAACTGTAAAAGTCA
Source organism: Weizmannia acidilactici (assembly GCF_008974225.1). NCBI lineage: Bacteria > Bacillati > Bacillota > Bacilli > Caryophanales > Bacillaceae > Heyndrickxia > Weizmannia acidilactici. The sequence continues at coordinate 2,278 of NZ_BKZR01000034.1, forward strand.
GTTCAATACTTTTAATGCCCCCGGCAATTAAGGCATCTGTGATGTCCAAAGCTTTCTCAACAGAATCCGCCCGCAAAACAGCGACAATACCGTTTTTTTCTAAAGCCTGTAATATTTCAATTTTTTTCATGATGCCACACTCCTTTTGTTTCTTTATAATAAACTTTATTTATATATAATAAACACAATTTTATTTTACATTAACGGCAACTTTGTGTAAACCATTTCATGAAAAATAAAATAAAAAAACTTGCTCCTGTTTTAGGAACAAGTTTTTCCGTAAATCAACCATTCATTTTATTTTCAATTTTTCGCCGTGCCTGTTTCACCAGGTCAATAATTTCGTTTTTCTTTTCCTCACTCATCCGGAAAATCGGGGAACTGACACTCATGATCCCTTCAATTTTGCCATTCCGCTTGATGACCGTGCTGATGCAAAAAATTTCGTCTTCATTTTCCTGGTTATCAATCGCGTAGCCGAGTTGCTTTATTTCCTTCAAATTTTTTAACAGCTCTTCAGGATCTGTAATCGTATTTTCGGTCCTTTTTTCCAATTTTGTCCGCGCCAAATAACCCCGTATGTCTTCTTCGCTTTGTTCAGCCAAATACGCTTTCCCCATTGCGGAACAGTACAACGGCAATGTATGCCCTACTTGTGAGCTTAAAATAATTTGCCCTTTTCCATTCAACTTTTTAACATACACAATATGATCGCGGTCATATACGCCCAAATGAATCGTTTCTCCAATTTTTTCATTCAGCTCTACCAATTCAGGCTCCGCAACATTTACAATGTTGAATGATTTACGGGCGGTTTCCCCGTAGCGGATCAGTGCGGTGCCGAGCGTATATTTTTTCGTTTCTTCATCGCGTTTGACAAAATCTATGGAGCAGAGCGTATTTAAAATCTTTAATACGGTAGATTTGCTTGTATTTAAAGCTGTGCAAATTTCCTGCAGATTAACCGGGTCAACCCTGTGTTCCAAATAATCCAATATGTCTTTTGCCCGAATTAAAACGGTGCCATAAGGTTTTTTGTCTGTTGTCGTTCCCACTGTCATGAACTCCCGCATGTATTTTTGTTGTATATTCATTTTACATTCTCAAAAAGTAGCCAAATAAGAAACAATTTTTCCTGACAGACTCTTTATAACATAAATTTACATAGAAGTAAAATGATTATATAGCCTGGTATGTGTCAAGTTTTTCTCGACATTGTTTAAAAGTCAGTGATTTCCAGACATTCTTTTTGTACGCTTTTGGCTGTTGCGCTTTGCTTGCTTCCCTAGATAAGGGGAAATTCCAAAAGCCGTTCAACCGGGCACATGGGGCACCCCTTTTTGATGATAGCAAAATTACTCGCTTTCCACACGCGACGCGAGCCTCACCGCTCGTCCTTCAAGCACACTGGGTCTCTTCTTGCTCGCTTTTCCCGCAGGAGTCTCAGAAATTAGCAATCATTTATATTCTCAGCTTTTATAGGATGTTGGGATTGCCCCTTATCCAGGTGGAGTATAATGGACCAGACCCTTAAGATCGACTTCGTGCTGAAAGCAGTAAAACGGGCATTCTCAGTCGCCAGGCCAGAGATTTTAAATAGTGATCAAGGCAGCCATTTTATCAGTCCAAAATACACTGATCTCGTGCTTCAAAATAAGATTAAAATCAGTATGGACGGCAAAAAGAGAGCCCTTGATAATATCATCACCGAGAGGTTTTGGCGAACGATCAAGTATGAAGAAGTGTATTTAAAAGACTACAATTCTCCAAGAGAAGCAAGAAAAGAGATTGGTAACTATATCCATTTCTATAACCATGAAAGATTCCACCAGTCCCTGGGCTTTCAAACTCCCGCCTCTATTTATTGCCCGTGAGTAATTCATCCTTCGGGTAGGATACTTAAGCAATAAGAGTGATCTTGAACATTTTCACATAAATCCATTCCGTTTATCTAAACGTCAAGTGGGACTGCAAGAAACTTTTGCAGACGAATAATGCTTATGCCTTTATTTTCTTACATCAACAATTTCCAGCGGCGGCAAACTGTTTACCAAATCCACTGTTTGAACAGATACATTAATGATGCGTAGTAGCAAATCAAAAACATAACGTTCATCATCAGAGTACAAGTTAGGATCATCAACGATACCAGAATTCTTATCCGTCTTCACTTGATACTGGTCAATAATCCATTCAATTGCAGGACGACCATTTACCACGTACTCATATGCCTTCTCAGGAATATTCAAAATCGTAATGTCAGTATTGAACACAATTTTGTCCAATACATCTTTCTTAGGGTGTTTCATCTTTTTAACCTTGTACGAAGGATTTGCTTTAGCTTCAATTACAACGTCTGAATATGGTTCAACCATTTCGTAGTTAAGGTGTAAGTCAGCTAATTTTCGACCTATATCAACAAACTTTTCTTTATTTTTTAAAACAGGGATACGTGGCAATTCCTTCTTCAAATTATTAGCGTACTTTTCACGATACTCTTTTGAGTGTAAAACACCATAAACATAATAAAATACATCATCATCTGAGAGATTTAATTTTTTCTTGAATGAATCGTTTATGTTGCTCGTATCTAGTAATAAATCATGTGTTACGCTATTATCATACCGATAAAATCCTTGTCCCTTTTCCAATAAATCCAAGTTTGGAATTTTGTCTACAATCAAACAGGAGAAATCTCTACTAGACCCGGCACCAGTAATATAAATAACTTTGTTCTCTGATCCGAAAACATCCTTGTATTTACTAGGACGTTCAATCACATCCGTTTGATAAAACAAATATTTCTTTGTGAAAGGGCGATACATGCTTCTTATTAGTGACTTATCATCCAATTGAATTCTTGTACCTTTAGCTAGTTTCTGCTTGAGTCCTGTACTCCATTTAATAAAGTCACCAGAATTATTGGTTTGATTAATTCTCTTTTTTTCATCTTTTATATAACTCAAACGTACAACTTCTGAATTGAAATTTTCAACCATTCGTTTAGTATTGTTTATCACATTATCTCGACTGAATCCATATATCCAAGCATCACGGTTTGTGCTGACACCAATTGCTTTATTTATGAACACTCCGCCATCCATTGCGTCATATTTATCGTAATTTTGATCACGTTGATTTATCCAATCATTATTTGCGTCAGGTTTGATTTCGGTCCACTTTATGCCATCTACAGAAGCGAAATCGGAAATGATTGACAATTTTTGTTCACGAGAAAGATAGTCGCCAATATCATGATAATAAATTTTATGGTTATCTGTCCCGTCCTTCACAAGAACTGTGATCGCAATCGGGGTTCTACTTCCTGAGCCGAAAATCTTTCCGCCTTCTTGGCGAGATTTTTCACCCAATGTTCTTTGATCGCCACGTAAATTAAAAATATAAACATAGTTAAATTCATTGTACCAACACTTCCGCAAACCATCCGTGCTATTACTATCAATAAATGAACCGTTAGTAACAAAACCAATTACGCCTTTACTCCCGATACGATCGCTTGCCCAGCGAAACGCTTTAATATAGGAATCATACAAGCTCTTCTTTAAGCTAGCTGATGAATAGCGGGCATAGGTTGAATCTATGCGTTCATCTAATTTAGGATATGATTGATTTTGATTGTTGTCGTTCGCATTCGTTTGCCCTATTGAATATGGAGGATTCCCAATTATAGCAAAAATAGGCTTCCTTCGTTGCTTTTCAAGTCGCTCATTATTTTCCCCAAACAACTCGTCCTCAAATGAATCCTCTTTCTCGGTACTTTCAAACGTATCCGTTAAAACAATGCCCTCAAATGGTTTATAATCGCCCTCCATTATGGAATGGAAGGTTTCTTCAATATTGATAGCAGCGATATAGTAACTCAACAGTACAATCTCATTCGCATGAAGTTCTTGAGTGTACTTGCGCAACAAATCCTCTTTTGAAATTAATCCACTTTGCAGCAACCTCACGATAAACGTACCAGTACCCGTAAATGGATCAAGGATGTGAACTCCTTCATCGCTAATTGACTTACCAAAGTACTTTTTCAATACATCATTAACGGAGTGAATAATGAAATCCACCACTTCAACAGGGGTAAACACAATTCCCAAACGTTCGGTTGTTTCTTTAAACCCAACTTTAAAGAACTTATCGTACAACTGGACGATTATGTCCTGTTTCGCTTTTAGATTATCTATCCCCTCAGCACGCACACGCACACTTTCATAGAAGCCTTTCAAACGTTCCTGTTCTTTTACAAGCCCTTGTTCATCCATAACCTTCAACACAGCATCCATAGCTTGTGAAACGGGGTTATTGTTCACAAAGCTATATGAATCAAACAGTGCTTCAAAAACTGGTTTTGTAATCAGGTGTTGTGCCAACATTTCAATCGCTTGTTTTTCTGATATAGAATTATTGATGTTATGACGTAACCCAGAAAGAAACTTTTGAAATGCCATATACGTTTCGCTGTTGGTATCTTCCAACATTACTCGAATACGCATCATGTGTTGTTGTGCAATTTCAGCAACATCTTTTGACCAATCTTCCCAATAACGTACATTCCCAACCTTCTTTACAATTTTGCCATAAATCGCACGTTCAATTTCCGAGAAATCATCTTCATCAAGATTAAAAGCCAACTGTTCAGATACTGGTTCAGCAACAATAAATCCACCTTCGCTTTCATCAGGTGCGGAACCAACCCCAATAACTTGCAACTGGTCAGGTTTCTTTTTGTTCAATTCCAATTTATTGATCATTGCATCAAAACGTTCGTCTAACGAACGCAACGCATTTAGAACGTCCCAAACTACTTGATACTTCTCATTTTTATCTAAGACCGTATTTTCATCAACACCTGCAGGAATACCGATAGGAAGGATGACATAACCATAATCTTTTCCTTCTGCTTTACGCATAACTCGTCCTACTGCTTGTGCAATGTCAATACGTGATTTACGAGGTTTTAAAAACATAACTGCGTCCAAATCCGGAACGTCTACACCCTCTGTAAGGAAGCGTGCATTAGTAAGGATACGACAAGTATTTGGTGGAACTTCTGCCTTCAGCCAAGAAATTTTCTCATTCTTCTGCAGGGCATTCATCGAACCGTCCGCATGGTCTATTTCAATTCGAACCGGCTCTGTTTGGCCTCCTGATTCATTGATATACATATCAACAACTTCTGTAAACATTTCCTTAATCAACTTCGACTCACGAATCGTTCCAGCAAAAGCAATAGCCCGCTTCATTGGATTAGCAGAAATCACATTAGAATTACTCTTACGTTTGATCAACCCATTCCAACAGCCGATAATTTTCGTTACATCATCAAATTCAAGTTCTGTATCACGCTTATTCGCCAGCATCTTTTGAAAACGACGGGCAATTACTTCTTCATCAACAGCCAGAACCATAACTTTATAGTCCGTTAAAATCCCTTTATTTACGGCATCTCCAAATCCAATTCGGTAAAACTCTTCACCATAAATTTCTTTATCATTCATATCTGCAATAACAACAGACAATTCATCAGCTTTCTTCTTTGCATCATCACCATAAATACGAGGAGTAGCCGTTTGATACAGACGTTTTTTAGCTTTAATATTGTCATTGCTATGTACTTTCACAAAAGCACTAGCTTCTTTTCCCACTTCGGTTGCTCCGGTTGTACGATGAGCTTCATCACAGACAACCAAATCGAACTCATAAAAGCCATTTTTCTGAGCCTCAATAATTACGTCAATGGACTGATATGTTGAGAACACGACTAAGAATTTGCTTTGGTGATCCGCCGAATCAATAAGCTTCTGATGCTCCAGTAACTTGCGATAATCAGTCGTAGCCGGATAACCTAAATCTGCTGCCGCTATATCCTCAATCTCGTTTTCACCTTTTGCCTTTTTTGTAACTTTTCTATCCGAACAAACCGCAAAAGTTTCCATATCCTCACGATACTTAGAATCGGCAGTCCAGCCTCTTAAAGATTGGGAAAGCAACTGAATACTAGGTACAAGATATAATACCCTGAATGTACCATTTTTCTTCTCTGCCATCCTTTCGGCAATTACCATAGAAGTATATGTTTTTCCTGTACCGGGAGCCATAATCAACTTTCCACGGTCAGCCGTTTCAAAACCATTTACTACTGCCTCAATAGCAGGAATCTGGTGAGAACGTGGTTTCTTAGGTGACTTCAACGCAATTTTCTGCGGATTATCAAAGGAGAACTGTGACCAATCAATCTCACTCTCACGCAATTGCGACAAACCAATACGAGCAATGTTTTTGTCACGGTCTAATAAAGCGTTGTTCGCATTACTGCTCCACTTGTCCGTTGAAGTTACAATAATCCCTTCTGCATAATAGCTCTTCCCCACTTCATTTAAGAAAGAATCAATATGCGACTTTTGGATTGTCATATTTTTCGAATAATATTTACACTGAACAGCAACCAACTCACCAGTTTCCCTTTTTCGGGCAACTAAGTCTACACCTGTATCTTTCTTCGGAATTCCATATTCTTCAGGAACATCCGATAACATCCATACTTCATCAAATAACCGTGCATACATTGGTTCTTTCTTCAGATATGCTGTAACCAATAGCTCAAAAAGGGTTCCACGATCACGTTGTGCCATGTCTTCCCGTTCTAAATTGGAGATAATATCATCGAATGAATGGCTTTTCACTTGATAGCTAACTGTTTCTTCCATATTTCTCAATACCTCCAAGACCCCAAAATATTAGAGTAAAATATCATTGTCTTTCTCAATTTTACCACACCAATTTTGCTGCCCATCAATCTAATTTAATCTAACATCTAATGATTTCTTGAATACGTTTTTGACTACGGATGTTTGATATTCAATAAAATCAAATGAAATGGTAAAAATAAAAAAACCCTTGATATACAAGGGCTTTGGATCAGTTTGAAATCCATTGATTTCGTTTTATGGAGACGGTGGGAGTCGAACCCACGTCCAGAAATATCGCCACTCAAGCATCTACGAGCGTAGCCGATATATTCGCGTTTCGCGCGGCCTTTTGCCTATCGGCGGGCATCCAGCGCGCTAGCCTGATTGGTCTCTTCCTTCGTCCCCAGGCGGAGGACAGCCGGCGTATCCCACTCAAGTTGAGACCCTTACCCTACCACATGGGCGATGGAGGGAGGATCCGCTTAGCGCTTATTAGGCAGCTAAAGCGAGGTTTTGATTAGATTTGCCAGTTATATTTAGGCTTGCGTTTTTACGGGGACGTCCCCCCGGCTCGCAGCTCAAGCTCGATCTATCCCTGTCGAATCCGTAACGTCCCCGGTATAAAAAGGGAGTCTTGGATGATTTGAGCTGTCACATCTAACTGGCTTACAGATAATATTATAACATGAATTCCTTATGATGCAATTGTTAGTTTTTGCCTAATGCTGTCTTGCTTTAAAGGCGCGTTCGATCTCGCGGGCCGCTTCTTTCTTTTTCAAAGCTTCGCGCTTATCGTAATTCTTTTTCCCGCGCGCCAGGCCGATCAAAACTTTTGCATAACCGTTTTTAATGTAAATTTTCAGCGGGATTAAAGAATAACCCTGCTCTTTTACAACGCCGGCCAGTTTGTCGATTTCCCTGCGGTGGAGCAAAATTTTCCTCGGACGGAGCGGGTCGTGGTTGTATCGGTTTCCCTGTTCATACGGACTGATGTGCATGCCGTATACATATACTTCCCCTTTTTCCACCCGTGCAAACGAATCGCGCAAATTCACACGCCCTGCGCGGATCGATTTGATTTCCGTCCCCTGCAGGACAAGACCGGCTTCATATGTTTCTTCGATAAAATAGTCATGGCTTGCTTTCTTGTTTTGCGCCAGCACTTTCCCTTCACCTTTTGGCATCTTGTTTCCCCTCCGAAGAAGGCAGCCGGGCGAGCCCGGTTACCTCCGTTTTGCTTTTTTCTTTTTCTTTTTCGGCGGCCTCGTGGACCACTCTTCATGGGCGGCATTGTGCTTGTGCGGCCGGGAAGAATTGGCAGCACGGACTTTCACGATTTTTTTCGGCCGTTCTTCTATTCTTGCCCGCCGGTTGTTTTTCATGCCGACAATTTCAAAATCGATGTTGCGTTCTTCTTTGTTAACATTCAGCACCCGGACGCGGATTTCGTCCCCGATCCGGAACACATTCCCGGTCCGCTCGCCGATCATCGCATATTGCCGTTCATTGTAATGGTAATAGTCATCGGTCATATAGCTGACATGGACAAGCCCTTCAATCGTATTCGGCAATTCGACAAACATCCCGAAATTCGTGACCGAACTGATGATCCCGTCGAACTCCTCGCCAATTTTATCTTCCATAAATTCGGCTTTCTTCAGTTCATCGGTATCGCGTTCGGCATCAACAGCCCGGCGTTCCATTTTCGAAGAATGGTCGGCAATTTCAAGTAATATCTCTTTCCATTTTTCCTTCGTTTCTTCGTCCATTCTCCCGTCAATTAAATAAGTCCGGATCAGCCGGTGTACGATCAAGTCCGGATAACGGCGGATCGGCGAAGTGAAATGCGTGTAAAATTTCGTGGACAAACCGAAGTGCCCGATGCATTCCGGGTCGTATTTTGCCTGCTGCATCGAGCGCAGCATGACTGTCGAAACAACCATTTCTTCCGGCCGGCCTTCTACCGTATCGAGAATTTCCTGAAGCGCCCGTGGATGGACCGAATTCGCGGTGCCCCGCACAATCAGGCCGAAATTCGTAATAAATTCAAAAAAACGCTGCAGTTTATCCGCTTTCGGCTCTTCGTGGATCCGGTAAATAAACGGCACGTCCAGCCAGTAAAAATGCTCGGCAACTGTTTCATTCGCCGCAAGCATAAATTCTTCGATCAGTTTTTCCGCAACCGACCGTTCACGCAGCACGACGTCACGCGGCTTGCCGTTTTCATCCACAAGAACTTTTGCTTCTTTAAAATCAAAGTCGATAGCGCCGCGCTGCATCCTTTTTTTTCGTAAAATGTCCGCCAGCTCGGCCATCGTTTCAAACATCGGAACAAGCGGTTCGTACCGTTTCCGCAACGCTTCGTCATGGTCGACAAGGATTTTATTGACATCCCCGTATGTCATCCGCTCTGTCGTTTTGATGATACTTTCGAAAATTTCATGATCCACAACCGTGCCGTTTTCATCAATTTCCATTTCGCACGACAGCGTGAAACGATTCACCCTTGGATTGAGTGAACATATGCCGTTTGACAGCCGGTGCGGGATCATTGGAATCACGCGGTCGACGAGGTAAACGCTTGTCCCACGTTCAAAGGCTTCGCGGTCAATCGGCGTGCCCTCGCGCACATAATGGCTGACATCGGCAATATGGACACCGAGCTTGTAATGGCCGTTCGGCAGTTTTTGCACGGTGACGGCATCATCCAAATCTTTCGCATCGGCCCCGTCAATGGTGACAATTACTTCATCCCGCAAATCGCGGCGGTTGCCGATATCATGTTCATCAATTTCATCCGGCACCCCGTTTGCCTGTTCGAGCACTTCGTCCGGGAAAGCCTGCGGCAGCCCGTACTGATGGATTATCGACAAAATATCAACGCCTGGGTCATTTTTATGGCCAAGAATTTGAATGACTTCTCCTTCCGCATTTTTTGTGCCTTCCGGATATGAAGTAATGCGCACGATCACTTTATGGCCTTCGACAGCGCCGCCGTTTGCCGTTTTCGGAATAAAGATATCGCTCCCGAACCGTTTGTCATCCGGCACAACAAAGCCGAAGTGCCGGCTTTCCACATACGTGCCGACGATTTCTTTCTGGCCGCGCTCCAAAATCCGCACAACGGTTCCTTCCTGCCGCTGCCCGGAGCTTCTGCTTGACACGCGCACGATGACCGTGTCTCCGTTTAAAGCATGGTTTGTTTCATGCGGCGGGATAAAAATATCATCCATCCCCGGTTCATCCGGCGCCACAAAAGCAAAGCCTTTCGGGTGGCCGATCAGCTTTCCGCGCACAAGATTCATTTTTTCCGGCAGGCCGTAACGGTTGCTGCGCGTGCGGATGACAAGCCCTTTTTCTTCCATATAGACAAGCACTTTGACAAATTCTTTAAACTCGGAAGAATCCTGGATGCCGAACGCTTTTTCCAGTTCCTGGACCGTAAGCGGCTTGTACGTTTCTTCTTTCATATACGATAAAATTCTGTCAACATCTTGCCGGAGTTGATCCATCTTTTTCCCTCCTTTGCGGGAAAGTTTATTCCTGCCAGTCAAGCGATTCAAGGAATTGGTAAACATCTTCATGGAGCTGTTCTTTTTCCTTATCGAGCGTAATGACATGGCCGGATTGTTCATACCATTTGATTTGTTTATGGTCCGATTCCACTTCGGAATAAATAATATTCGCGCTTTCCGGCTTAATCATTTCATCATGGCGCGCCTGCACGACAAAAACAGGCGCATAAATATGGTCCACATGATTGCGGACATCTTGGATTAAGCTTTGCAGCGATTTCAATGTGTTCATCGGTGTCTTTTTAAATTCCCGGATTTCCTTTTCAATCTGCTCTTCGCTTTTCCCTTCAAATTGTTTGTATTTACGGGCGTACTGGACGACGCCTTCGTACATCGTCTGTTCGCTTTTTATGTACATCGGCGCGCACATGGTGATAATTCCCTTTACAGGTACAGTGTAACCCAATTTTAAAGAAAATACCCCGCCCAAAGACAATCCGGCCACCGCAATTTCGTCGTACCCTTTTTGTTTTAATAAATGGTATCCTGCCATGACATCCTGCCACCAATCTTCAGGCCCGGTATGCACCAGGTTTTCCGGCGGCACCCCATGCCCTTTGTATTGCGGTGCATGGCAGGTGTACCCTTTCTTTTCAAGGAACCGGCCGAGCATCCTAACATCGGCTGAATTTCCCGTAAATCCGTGCAAAAGAAGGACGGCCCTTTTGCCGCCTTCAAATAAAAAAGGTTTAGGCATCACAATTCTCATCATCCGTAAAAAACTCCTCTTTTCCTGCTGAAAATTCACTGTCGCCCTTTGTTCAATTTTATTTGTAACAAACCATAGCAGGAAATTCCAGCATTCCGCACAAAAAAACCTGGTCCGTCATGTCCGGGCCAGGATCAGCACATTTTATAAATCCAAATATGCAAGTCCGATCGCCAGCAAGAAAAACAACACCGCCAGCACAATCGTAATCCGGTGCAAAATCAAATCAATCCCGCGCACTTTTTGTTTTCCGAAAAGCTGCTCGGCCCCGCCGGAAATCGCCCCGGATAATCCCGTACTTTTCCCCGGCTGCAACAGGATCACAGCAATTAAAAGGACAGCATCTATAACCAATAGCGTAAGCAATAATGTATGCATGGACACACACCTCCCGAAACGGACAATACCTTATTTCATAGTTTATCATAAAGCATAGTTTGGATCAATAAAGGGGTTAAAACGATCAGAGGTTTGGCATGCAACGATGAGATAGGAAAAGCAGTAAACGGTATGAGCATTTCGAGCGGCTGATGTTCGCCTTTTGTGTCTTTTTGGCTGCTAATTAGACAGTTCGGACGTGCAGCTCTCTCCTTTTGTCTTGTTGGCTGTTCTAATTAGACAGTTTGGTCGCGCGGAGCTCTTCTTTTGTCTTTTTGGCTGTTCCAATTAGACAATTCGGACGTGCGACACTCTCCTTTTGTCTTGTTGGCTGCTCTAATTAGACAGTTCGCATGCGCGGATCTCTTTTTTTGTCTTGTTGGCTGCTCTAATTAGACAGTTTGGCTGTGCTGTGCAAGCCTTTAACCTTTTCGAGCGCCGGCAAAAATATTCAATCTAAAAAAGAAAAACTGCCCGGTTCAAAACCGGGCAGCCCGCATAACGGTAATGACATTATTTTTTCAAGTTGTAGAAAGTATTTTTGCCCAGGAATTCGGCAGTGTCGCCTAATTCGTCTTCAATGCGGAGCAATTGGTTGTATTTTGCTACGCGGTCAGTACGTGAAGGAGCACCTGTTTTAATTTGGCCTGCGTTTGTCGCTACAGCGATGTCAGCGATTGTGCTGTCTTCCGTTTCACCTGAGCGGTGGGAAACGATCGCAGTGTAGCCTGCGCGTTTTGCCATTTCAATCGCATTGAAGGTTTCAGTCAAAGTACCAATTTGGTTAACTTTGATCAGGATCGCGTTACCAACGCCTTCTTGAATACCGCGGGCAAGTTTTTCAGTGTTTGTTACGAACAAGTCGTCCCCAACAAGCTGAACTTTTTTGCCAAGGCGTTCCGTCAACATTTTGTGGCCTTCCCAGTCGTTTTCATCCAAACCGTCTTCGATCGAGATGATTGGGTATTTAGAAATTAATTCTTCATACCAGTTTACCATTTCTTCAGAAGTCAAAACTTTGCCTTCGCCTTCCAAATGGTATTTGCCATCTTCATCGCTGTAAAGTTCGGAAGATGCAACGTCCATGGCAAGCAGTACTTGTTCACCCGGTTTGTAGCCTGCTTTTTCGATTGCTTCGATGATGGTGGAAAGGGCTTCTTCGTTCGATTTCAAGTTCGGGGCAAAGCCGCCTTCGTCACCAACAGCCGTGTTGTAGCCTTTTGATTTTAATACAGATTTCAAGTTGTGGAAAATTTCAGCACCCATGCGGAGCGCTTCTTTAAAGTTCGGAGCCCCTGCAGGCATGATCATGAATTCTTGGATATCAACGTTGTTGTCGGCATGCGCACCGCCGTTTAAGATGTTCATCATTGGAACCGGCAGTTGTTTTGCGTTGAATCCGCCAAGATATTGATACAAAGGAACGCCAAGCTCATCAGCTGCAGCACGGGCAACTGCAAGGGAAACGCCGAGGATCGCGTTTGCGCCGAGTTTGCCTTTGTTTGGTGTGCCGTCAAGTTCGATCATCGCTTTATCAATGCCAACTTGGTTAAATACATCATAGCCGACGATTTCTTCTGCAATGGTTTCATTTACATTTTTAACCGCCGTTTCTACGCCCTTGCCCAGGAAGCGGTTTTTGTCATTATCACGAAGTTCCACTGCTTCGTATTCGCCGGTAGATGCGCCGCTTGGCACCAATGCGCGGCCAAAACCGCCTTCTTCTGTGTAAACTTCTACTTCAACTGTCGGATTACCGCGGGAATCCAATACTTCGCGTGCGTAAATATCAGTAATCAAAGACATATTCAAATCTCTCCTTTAATGCGTAAATTTAGGACTCTCATTTTTTAATCAAGCTAGTACCTGTCATTTCTTTCGGCTGCGGAATGTTCAGCAGGTCAAGCATTGTAGGTGCCAAATCTGCAAGAATACCGCCATCGCGCACTTCAATGCCTTTTTTCGTAATAATGACAGGAACCGGGTTGGTTGTATGTGCGGTCATTGGTTTACCGTCTGGCGTAACCACTTCGTCCGAGTTGCCGTGGTCTGCGGTAATAATCGCATAGCCGCCTTTTTCAAGAATGAGGTCAACGACTTTACCCAGGCATTCATCAACAGCTTCAATTGCTTTAATGGTTGGCTCCAGCATGCCGGAGTGGCCGACCATATCCGGGTTCGCATAGTTCAAAATGATGGCATCATATTTGTCGTTCCGGATTTGTTCCAACAACGCATCCGTTACTTCATACGCGCTCATTTCCGGTTTCAGGTCATATGTGGCCACTTTTGGAGAATTGATCAAAATCCGGTCTTCTCCAGGGAATCTTTCTTCGCGCCCGCCGTTCATAAAGAATGTAACGTGCGGATATTTTTCAGTTTCTGCAATGCGAAGCTGTTTCAATCCATGCTGCGATAAAACTTCGCCGATCGTGTTGTCCAGGCTGACCGGTTTGAACGCCACATAACCTTTTACCGTTTCAGAGAAATGGGTCATGCAAACGAAATACAAATCTTTCGGATGGTTTGCGCCGCGATCAAATTCACGGTAGTCTTCGTTCGTAAACGCGTTGGAAATCTGGATGGCACGGTCCGGGCGGAAGTTGTAGAAAATGACCGAATCATGGTCTTTAATCGTTGCAACCGGCGTCCCGTCTTCTTTCGTAATGACGGAAGGAATAACGAATTCATCAAAGATGCCGTTTTTGTAGGAATCTTCCACAACCGCCATTGCATTCGGATATTTCGGGCCTTCGCCATACGCCATTGCACGGTATGCTTTTTCAACACGGTCCCAGCGTTTGTCGCGGTCCATGGAATAGTAGCGTCCGGTAACCGTTGCAAATTGGCCAACACCATATTCTTTGAATTTTTCTTCCGTTGCTTTAATGTATTTTTCCGCTGTTTTCGGGCCAACATCACGGCCGTCTAGGAAAGCATGGACATAAACGTTCTTCACGTCATGGTCGGCAGCAAGTTTCAACAGCGCAAACATATGGCGGATATGGCTGTGCACGCCGCCGTCGGATAACAAACCAAACAGATGAAGGTCTGTCCCATATTTTTTCACATTCTCAATTGCGCCAAGGAACGTTTCGTTTTTGCCAAATTCGCCTTCGCGGATCGAAATGTCCACGCGGGTTAAGTTTTGGTATACAATCCGGCCGGCACCGATGTTTGTATGGCCGACTTCGGAGTTCCCCATTTGGCCTTCAGGAAGACCTACCGCTTCGCCGCTTGCGCCAAGCTGGTTATGCGGGAATTCCTTCCAATAGCGGTCAAAATTCGGTTTATTTGCTTGGGCTACTGCATTTCCTTTTGTTTCTTTCCGGCAGCCAAAGCCATCTAAAATAATCAATGCCACAGGTGCTTTACTCATGGCTTACCGCCTCCAATAATTGCAAATAAGATTGTGGATCAAGGCTTGCGCCTCCAACTAACGCACCGTCAATATCAGGCTGTTGCATGAATTCTTTAATGTTTCCCGGTTTTACGCTGCCGCCGTATTGGATGCGCACGGCATCTGCTACATCCTGGTTGAATTGTTCCGCAATCACGCTGCGGATATACGCGCAAACTTCGTTGGCATCTTCGGCAGTCGAAGATTTCCCGGTGCCGATTGCCCAGATTGGTTCATAGGCAACAACCGTTTTTATCGCCTCTTCGTCGGAAAGGCCGGCGAAAGCAGCTTTTACCTGCGAACCGACAAGTTCTTTTGTTTCGTTATTTTCACGTTGTTCCAGTGTTTCTCCAACGCATACGATCGGTGTTAAATGATGCGCAAAAGCAGCTTTCACTTTTTTGTTAACTGCTTCATCCGTTTCATTAAACATTTCACGGCGTTCAGAGTGTCCCAGAATGACATATTCAACGTGTAAATCAGCGAGTGCAACCGGGCTGATTTCACCTGTAAAAGCACCGCTTTCTTCAAAGTGCATGTTTTGGGCACCAATTTTCACCCTGGTGCCTTTTGTGGCTTCCACAAGGCGTTCTAGGAAGAGCGCAGGAGCACAAATCACGCTGTCGACAACAGACTCGCTCGGCACCGAATTTTTCACTTCTTCGGCAAAAGCAAGCGCTTCTGGCAAAGTTTTATTCATTTTCCAGTTTCCCGCGATGATCGGTTTACGCAATAAGGACACTCCCTTTCTATATAAAATCAAACGAACTTCTTATTCTTTGTCATTTAAAGCTGCGACGCCAGGAAGCACTTTTCCTTCCATAAATTCAAGCGATGCGCCGCCGCCTGTGGAAATATGGTCCATTTTGTCGGCAAGATGGAATTTTTCTACAGCTGCCGCAGAGTCGCCACCACCGATGATGCTGTAAGTACCTGTTGCTTCTGCGAGGGCTTCGGCAACGCCTTTAGTTCCATTTGCATAGGCATCCATTTCGAATACACCCATTGGCCCGTTCCAAATGACCAATTTCGATTCTTTAATGACTTTCGCATACAATTCGACTGTTTTCGGGCCGATGTCCAGTGCTTGCCAGTCAGCCGGAATTTCTTCAATGTCCACTTCTTTTTTATTGGCTGTTTCGGAAAACTCATCCGCAACTACTGCATCAACCGGCATGTAGAAGTTGACGCCTTTTTCTTTCGCTTTTGCCATAAAGGATTTTGCAAGGTCGATTTTGTCTTCTTCCAGCAAAGATTGTCCAATTTCATGGCCTTGCGCTTTAATGAACGTATAAGCAAGCCCGCCGCCGATGATCAGGTTGTCCACTTTGTCAAGCAGGTTGTCGATGACGCCGATTTTATCTTTGACTTTCGCACCGCCAATAATGGCCGTGAAAGGACGTTCAGGGTCGGATAATGCTTTTCCGAGTACATCGAGTTCTTTTTGCATTAAAAAGCCGGATACTGCAGGAAGGTAGTGGGCGATGCCTTCCGTTGATGCATGTGCGCGGTGTGCAGCACCGAAAGCATCATTGACATAAAGGTCAGCAAGTGCAGCAAATTCTTTTGCCAGTTCCGGATCATTTTTTTCTTCGCCAGGGTAGAAACGGACGTTTTCAAGCAAAAGCACGTCGCCGTTTTCCATTTTCGCGATTTCCGCCTTGACGGATTCGCCGTAAGCTTCATTTGCTTTTTTTACGTCTTTTTTCAGCAATTCGCTCAAGCGTTTTGCGACCGGCGTCAGGCGCAATTCTTCAACTACTTTGCCTTTCGGGCGGCCCAGGTGGCTAGCCAAAATGACTTTCGCGCCGTTATCCACCAAATACTGGATAGTCGGCAGTGCTGCGCGGATTCTTGTATCGTCCGCTACATTGCCGTCTTTTAACGGAACATTAAAGTCAACGCGGCAGAAAACGCGTTTCCCTTGCAATTCAACATCCTTAATTGATTTTTTGTTCATGGCAAAACGAACCTCCTTTTTATTCACGAGCATGGAAAAAGGGAGAGGGGATTCTCCCCCGCCCCCCTGCTTTTGCTCTTCCGATTCAAATTAAAGGCCTTTAGAAGCGATGTATTCAACAAGGTCAACAACACGGTTGGAGTAACCGAATTCGTTGTCATACCAGGAAACAACTTTTACCATGTTTCCTTCGATAACCATTGTGGAAAGCGCATCGATTGTGGAAGAAACCGTTGTATGGTTGAAGTCACGGGATACAAGCGGTTCTTCAGTGTAAGCCAGGATGCCTTTCAATTCACCTTCAGCAGCTGCTTTCAATGCTGCGTTTACTTCTTCAACCGTTACGTCTTTGCCAAGTTCAGCAACAAGGTCAACAACAGAAACGTTTGGAGTCGGAACGCGCATTGCCATACCGTTTAATTTGCCTTTCAATTCAGGCAATACAAGGGCAACAGCCTTTGCAGCACCAGTTGTTGTAGGAATAATGCTTTGTGCTGCTGCACGAGCACGGCGGTAGTCTTTGTGCGGCAAGTCAAGGATTTGTTGGTCGTTTGTGTAAGAGTGAACAGTTGTCATCATACCGCGTTTGATTTCAAATTTTTCATGCAGCACTTTTGCAAATGGAGCCAAGCAGTTTGTTGTGCAGGATGCATTCGAAATGACATTATGTTTTGCAGGATCGTATTTGTCTTCGTTAACACCCATAACGATCGTGATGTCTTCGTTTTTAGCCGGAGCAGAAATTACAACTTTTTTCGCGCCTGCTTCCAAGTGTTTTGCTGCAGCATCACGGTTTGTGAAACGGCCTGTTGATTCAACAACAACTTCTACGCCGAGGTCGCCCCAGCCGAGATTTGCAGGTTCGCGTTCAGCAAGCACTTTCACTTTATGGCCGCCTACAACGATGTAATCGCCGTCAACTGTTACTTCTTCTTCAAGATTTCCATGAACAGAATCGTATTTTAACAAGTGTGCAAGCATTTTTGCATCTGTTAAGTCGTTGATCGCAACTATTTCAACATTAGGATTGTTCAATGCAGCGCGGAATACGTTACGTCCGATACGTCCAAATCCGTTAATACCAACTTTAACTGCCATTTGTGTTTCCTCCTTGAGTTCGTAAAGATTTTATATTTCAAAAGGGAATTCCCTTTTAAAAACATGGTTAGCTGCAAGCGAGAATATTTTTGGCTGCACCCTCGTCCGTAATCAGGACGGTGGATTTCGGTTTTGAATTCATGTAGGCTTTAATCGCTTTCGCCTTGGACGCCCCTCCGGCAACAGCAAATACGTGTTGAATATACTGTAAATCTTCCAGCTGAAGGCCGATCGTTTGAACCTTGTGAACGACTTCACCTTGTTCATTAAAATAATATCCAAACGCTTCGCCTACTGCATGCCCTTGTATAATTTTTTCCATTTCTTCTTTGCCGGTTTTGCGGCGCTTCGCCATGGTAATCGCTTCACCAATGCCGTGCAGCACAATTTCCGCTTGTTTGATAAGGGTAAGGACTTCTTTAATGGATGGCTCGTTCACAACCGATTTATACACTTCGAGGCTCACCTGGTCAGGCACATACAATACCCGGTGTTTTCCTCCCGTCCGTTCCGCCATCTTTGCGCAAATCGTATTGGCCTGGTTTTGCACATCTTCGCCAATGCCGCCTCTTGCCGGGACGAATAAAAGCTGCTCCGGGGCGCTGAAATCGGGAGTTAACGCATCTGCGACTGCAGCCATCGTGGATCCTCCTGTAACAGCGATTATATTGTTTCCCATTAAGACGGCTTTGATTCTATAAGCGCATGCTCTTCCGAGTTCGCTTTTTACCCACGGTTCTTCATCGCTGTTTCCCGGGACCACGACAACGTCTTCGAGGCCCAAAGCTTTTTTTAGCTTTTCTTCTGTTTCATTAATACCCGAAATTTCCCTCATCATACTTTCCAAATCCTGCAAAAGCCCGGCGCCCATTTTTGTAATCGACATTCCCGAAGGTTTAATGTCAATGAGCTTTTGGTTTTTTAAAAATTCCACTTCGCCCCTCAGCACGCGTTCCGACATGCCGAGCATTTGCGCCAGCGTCCTTCTGCCGATCGGCTCCACAAATGAGATGGACCGCAAAATCTGGTATCGTTTTTGCATAACCGCGAGGATATCGGGTAATAATTTCCTTTGAACCTCTATCAACGATCGCATAGATGATTAACTCCTTAAAAAATTATGTAGGCCGTGTTGAGTCCCACAGAGACATTTTTCGTCCCACTTACTCCAAAAAAATTACCCTCGCTACGATTTTTATTCTAGCAGGATAAATTTTGCATTTCAACTATTATGGATCAATTTTTTCGTGTAAACGTTGTCTTATGGCGAATTCGTGAATTCGCCCGTATTGAATGACTTCACCTTCAAATTCGACAACCGGGATCATCAATCCGTAACGTTCCATCCATCCATCGTTTTTTTCTATATCTCTTTCAACGAGCCGGAAAGGGATCTCCTTCTGCAAAAGATGCAACAGTTCTTTCGCCTCTTCGCAAAGCGGGCAATGTTTTCTTGTGTAAAGTGTCAGCTCCATCGGCAAATCCCCTTTCCGGCTATTCGTACCTTTTTCTTTTCGCCGAGGACGGAATCCCGAGCTGCTCACGGTATTTAGCAACCGTCCGGCGCGAAATTTCAAAACCTTTCTTATTTAATAATGTGACGATTGTCTGGTCCGAAAGCGGTTTCCGCTTGTCTTCCCGGTTCACAAGCGTAGCGATTTGATTTTTGATTTCAGCGCTCGATGCCGCTTCTTCCCTTGTGCCGGACCGGACCGGAAGCGCTGTTGTAAAGAATTGTTTTAACGGGAAAGTCCCGAACGGGGTTTCAATATATTTTTCCCTGACGGCACGGCTGACGGTCGACTCGTGCATCCCGATCGCATCCGATACTTCTTTCATCGTTAGCGGTTTTAAATGTCCTTTTCCGTATAAAAAGAAATCCCGCTGTTTTTCCAAAAGCGCTTTGCCGACTTTCAGCAGCGTTTCTTTCCGGCTTTCAATGCTTTTTTGGATCCAATGGTACTCCTGCGTTTTTTCTTTCAAATAACGGACGGCTTGGGCATCCCCGGACAGCTTGAGCATGCTTGAATAATCTTCATTAAAACGCACCCTCGGCACCTGGCCTTCTACAAGGAAAAGTTCCAGTTCCCCGCCGCTGTTTTTGACCATCAAATCAGGCACGATGTATTGCGGGGTTTCATGGGAAAATCCGGCTCCGGGCCGGGGGTTTAATGTTTGGATATAGTCGGCCGCCTGTTGGATTTCCTGCATGGAGATATCCATCTTTTTCGCAATGCCTTTCCATTTTTTCTCGGCAAATTCGAGAAAATGGCTGCCGATCAGTTCTGCCGCGTGTGTCGGCGCGTCCGGATCCCTTTTGATTTGGATTAAAAGGCATTCCTGGAGCGACCTTGCCCCAATTCCGGCCGGGTCGAGCGTTTGCAGGATTTCCAGCCCTTTTTCGGCATCTTCAACCGGGATTTGGGCGATCTGTGCCGCTTCTGGGGCGGTAATAGCCAGATAGCCGTTTGCATCCAAATGCCCGGCATAAACTTTAACAGCTTCCGCAACTGTTTTTGGTAACGATTTCATGTTCAATTGGCTGATTAAGTAATCCGGAAGCGTTTCAATTTGTTCGGGGATTTGTTCAATCCAATTTTTTTCCTGGCTTTTTTTCTGACCCTTCATGCGGTACAGCCCGGAAAAACGGGAATCGACCAGTTTAATATGGGTGTTGTACAATTCGATGAGAGGGTTTTCCGCCGTCTTTTCCTCAAGAAAAGACATGAGCTCCTGGGATGAAAACTGAAGGACTTCAATTGCCTGCTTTAATTCCTGTGTCATCGCCAGTTTCATTGATTGCTTCTGCCATAATCCAACTTGCAGATCCATATCATTCCCCCCTTTAACGAAGCCGGTTTCATTATGAACATGTCCCGGCACTTTCGTTTTTTATTTTACAACATTTTTGTGTTTAAGTATATGCATTGGCAGGAAGTCCCATGATCGCGCTCCTGTAAATCGCGGATAAGCGGCACAGATTCACGGACATCTGTAAAAGCAGCCAAAAAGTAATGCCGGGATACGTTCTGTGAATAACCTGCCTGCATTATTTTCTTCAAGAATCGAGTAGGGCCCCCGACCTCTCACACCACCGTACGTACGGTTCCGTATATTGCGGTTCAACCAAATAAATGACGCTTTTCGCAATACTGATCATACAAGCTTTTCAGCCCTTGACGGCAATAGCTTTGTGTAAGATTGGGTTTTTAGAGATTCTCCAATATACCTTCCTCGAGTTTCTGTTTTCGCCTGTTCCAGGGTTAAGCAAAAGCGATCTTCTAAACATCGTTCAACGGTTTTTCTCATTATATACAATGCCTTTTCACTAATTTTAAGATTGTTCGACTCGCGCATTTCTGCCATGTCGTAACACTACTTTTCACTACAATAAAAACGCCACCCCGATCGGAGTGACGTCCTGCTTCAACATATCCTACGATATCTCATAACAAGTCTAAACAAAAATAATCTGTCGTCTTTCTGCCATTTTTCTATCAGAAAAGATCCATTTATAATAATTATTGGTTCTAATCTCTTCTGTCATTTTTTCTCATTAACCCGAACAGTCCTGCTAAACCAACTAAACCAATCCAACCCCAATCTGTATCGCCATCATCATTGTTATCAACAGCATCGTTATTTTGAGCCATATGAGTTATTTTGTTTATGTTGCTACCGCTGTCAATGTTGTTATTTTGAGCATAAACAGCTATCCCACAAAGCATAAATGTAACTAATAGGGCACAAAGCGAATGAAGAATTTTTTTGAACACAGTTTTCACCTCCTTTTCTAACTGTTCACTTTAATGATGTACAATCAAAGGAACAATTATTCTTTAAGATAAAAAGGAGCCATTAGGGGTTATTTTGAAACAACTTATTCAACAAAACGAATGAGGTTAGCAACGCTTGATTACAAACGTAAGAAAAGGAGAAAAGATCGTTCTACAAAAAAAGGTAAAGTATAGTCATTATCAAAGTTCAATAAAAAAGGAAAAGCTTGCGGCATCGCAAGCTTTTAGATTAACACTCCGAACTTTTTACATTGAGCGGTGGTGGAACTAGCCAACCTTTTTCTTTGTTCATTCTAAGTAATTTGGCACCATATTGCGCTTTTTTCATGTGAAATTGCCCATACATTAAAGCAATATCTTCCCTGATGCACTGTCCCATAATTGTACTACATGCCACTAAACCGGCTGCAATATCTTTACTAAGCATTGCAGCAATTTCCGGGTCAGTAAATCTCGCACCGGCAGGAATATCTTCCAAACATGCTTTTGGCCGTTCTGGCGGTGATGGCGGAAGCGCTATTCCATTTTCTTTTAACAAGTTTTCTGTTTCTTGTATCTCCGGTTTTAGAACGTTTTCAATGCTATCTTGGATAAAACTTTTTAAATCCTCATCACCCGTATGGTTGAGTAATGTTTGATATCCGGCTAATAATCCTTTAGCTGTCAGTAAATTCGTCCATACACCAAATACTTCTCCGTAGTGCATCGGTTCTTCTTTTGGATTACCACTTAAAATTCCCATAATAACCCTCCTAACAAAATTCATATATCACCTTTTCTTTAGATAATGTGGATTGATTGAAATAAATTATGCAAAGAAAAGTGAAGTGTTATTGGAAAAACAGTGTAATTTTATACGAAAACTGCTGAGTGATGATACCGTCAAGAAGTTTGTGTAATATATGATAGAGTAGATCAACCTTTTCTGCACCACGAAAATCGGCTACACAGAATTCATGTGAAGTCACCTCACTTTTCACCTCTTTATACACTTCAATACGCAAAGCAAAAGCTAATTTGTAAAACGTCTTCTCACGGATACGATAAAATGCCGGCCAGCTAATTCCCATTTCATTGTAGATATCACAATCACGTGGTTCCTCTAAAGACACATATCGTTTAATGATTAGTTCCCTTTCGATTGCATTGAGCTTATTAAGGCGGACCCCATCAAAGGTCAGAATCCAAAATATGGATACCAACTTAATTGGAACGTGGGGGGCTTAGAATTAACAGTGGACAGTTCACATTTTTTTGGAGGGTCGCGATGAAGGAGCTTTACCATGCAAAAATAGCCGTGCAAATTTTTTCAAATTCTCTCATATCTTTCGGATTCCAAAAAAAAAAATAAAAACGACTGCAAACGCAGCCGTATCAAGGAGATTAGAAATTTTAAACCGAGCCAGTCGGACACTTAAAACGCCCTCGGCAGGAATCGAACCCACATTTTGAGAACCGGAATCTCACGTGCTATCCGTTGCACCACGAGGGCAATATGTTATTCAACAATAATAGATTATAAAGGAGAAAAACGAGAAATGCAATACCTTTTTCTGTTTATTTTAATGGAATTTGGATATTATGGTATTGTAATTCAGGATGGAGACGATTTGTTTGACCTTCATTGACCATTATTGTATGATCAGTACATAAGGATGGAAAACTATCCCTATACATGAAAATGCATAAGATTGGCCCATTCCATTCCAAAAAGAAAAAGGAGGAAAACAAGATGAATTTAATTCCTACAGTAATCGAGCAGACGAACCGCGGGGAACGCGCTTACGACATTTATTCCCGCTTGCTGAAAGACCGGATCATTATGCTCGGCAGCGCGATTGACGACAATGTCGCAAACTCGATTGTTTCGCAGCTTTTATTCCTGGAAGCGGAAAATCCTGAAAAAGATATTTACCTGTACATCAACAGCCCCGGCGGCAGCGTAACAGCCGGGTTGGCGATTTACGACACCATGCAGTTCATTAAACCGGATGTGCAAACGATCTGCATCGGGATGGCTGCATCGATGGGATCCGTGTTGTTAACCGCCGGCGCGAAAGGGAAACGTTTTGCCCTGCCGAACAGTGAAGTCATGATCCACCAGCCTTTAGGCGGTGCACAAGGGCAGGCAACCGAAATTGAAATTGCAGCAAAACATATCCTTTATACACGGGCGAAATTGAACAAAATTTTGTCCGAACATACCGGCCAGCCGATTGAAGTGATTGAAAAAGATACAGACCGCGACAACTTCATGAGCGCGGAAAAAGCAAAAGAATATGGCTTAATCGACCATATTATGGCTAGGAATGAATTGAAATAATGAGGTAAACGAACCGGGCCGCCCCAACTTCGGACGGCCCGGTATTTAATATAAAAACACGTATTGACTTACCTTGAGAGTCCTGAGAAGCTTTATAAGGACCCCCTTCCGACTTTATTTTTGCCTTGAAAAGGTTTAAGTGCCTTATGAGAACCGGTTCGCATTCATTTTTGTCCCGAAACGGTTCCGAGAAGCTCTTTCAAGACCGTCCGAATTCCTTTTTTCCTCAAACGATTCTGAGAAACTTACTCAGGACCGTTTGAAGGAAAGTTTTTTCGTGGAAATGGGTATGAGAAGCTTTCTCAAGACCGGGTAGAACTTCTTTTTTCCTCCAAATGGTCCCTATAAGTCTTATACGAACCGTTCCGCGCCCCTCCCATCTCGTTACGCGTATAAGCGGTGCGCGTTTCCCGCAGGAGTCCGGTGTATATCGGGCTAAGCAATCATCTTTGCGCATACGCTTACATCCGGATCCACGGGCTTATGCATTAGTTTCCTTCAATATATTTTGACAGGTATTCAAAAGCTTCTTCTTCATCGCTGCCGTCGACGCTCAGGGTTACGGTTTCCCCATGCCCAGCAGCAAGGCTCATCAACCCCATGATGCTTTTGGCATTGACCGTTCTGCCGTCTTTTTCAAGAAAAATTTCAGACGAAAACCGGCTGGCTTCCTGGACAAAATGTGCCGCAGGGCGCGCCTGCAAACCGGTTTTCAATTTAACTTCCAATTGTTTTTCGATCATCCTTAATCCTCTCCTTTATGTTAGGCAGAGGCGTTACCGCTTTTTCCGGCCCGCCTCTCCTCTTAAGTATCTTTTGTAATGGGCTTGTTTGCCCGTAGTTTCTCTGCAATTTCATCGATTTTCCGCAGCCGGTGGTTAATGCCGGATTTGCTGATATGCCCGCCTGACACCATTTCCCCCAGTTCCTTCAAGGTAACATCCTGGTGGTTTACGCGAAGCTCCGCGATTTCACGCAGTTTTTCCGGCAACACGTCAAGGCCGACCGTTTCTTCAATATAGCGGATATTTTCCACTTGGCGGAGGGCTGCCCCGATCGTTTTATTTAAATTGGCCGTTTCACAATTTACAAGCCGGTTGACCGAATTGCGCATATCCCGCACAATCCTGACGTCTTCGAAACGGAGCAGGGCTTTGTGGGCACCGATGATATTGAGGAATTCCGTAATTTTTTCCGCCTCTTTTAAATACGTAATATATCCCTTTTTCCTTTCAAGCGTTTTGCTATTCAAACGAAAAGAATTCATCAGACGGCAGAGCGAATCGTTGTGCTCTTTATATTGGGAGGAAATTTCCAGATGGTACGAGGAAGTTTCCGGATTGTTGACGGATCCGCCTGCGAGAAAGGCGCCGCGCAAATAAGCGCGTTTGCAGCATTTCGTTCTCAAAAGTTCCGGGGAAATATGCTGGATAAAAGTGAAATTTTCTCCCAGTATGTGCAGGTCTTCCAAAATTTCTTTGGCATGGGATTTCAGCCGCACAATATAGACATTGTTTTTCTTCAGCCTCATCTTTTTCCTGACTAATAATGCTACAGGGACGTCATATAATTTTTTTACAAGGATGTAGATTCTCCGGGCAATGGCCGCATTTTCTGTCTGCACATTCACAACCAGCGCCCTGTTGGAAAAAGACAAAGACCCGTTCATGCGGATCAGCGCCGATAATTCGGATTTCACACAGCAATCTTTCAGTTCTAAATTGGTCAGCTCTTTTTTGATATCCGATGCAAATGACATCCCTCAAAGCCCCCTCCATCAGAATTATTCGTGCGAAAACCAATTGTACACACGTGAAAAGGGGATGACGTCTTTAGGTTCATCCACTTAAAAAGCGGCCGGTGTTTCCTCACTGGGCGCCAAAACGGGAATACAGCTGCTGTTTTTTCAATATATCATAGAGGATTTCAGCAACTTTATCGGTATCGTGGCGGATCACCCCGCCTTTATAAGTCAAAATGTTTCCCGAAACGACTTCGAGGCCAAGCCCCATTAATCGCTTAACATCATATACAACCGGCTGTGCCAGTTCTTCGCGGTACCTTTCCCGAATCGGCTCCGGCACTTCTTCATCATTTACCAGTATCGTATCAATACATGCGCTGCCCATATGCTCATGGATGGCAGCAACATGGTCGCTGGCGGTATAGTGAAGCGTTTCCCCCGCCTGGGTCATTAAATTGCACACATACACTTTTTTCGCGCGCGCATTGCATACTGCTTCCCCCAACCCGGGTACCATTAAATTCGGCAAAATACTCGTATAAAGGCTACCCGGTCCAATCACGATCAAATCCGCTTCATGGATGGCTTCCAATGTTTCTGGCAGCGGCTTAATGACCTCCGGCGTCAAGAATACCCTTTTGATTTTCTTCCCCGAAAACGGGATTTTCGATTCGCCCGATACAATCGAGCCGTCTTCCATTTCGGCGTGCAGCACGACGCTTTGATTGGCGGACGGAAGCACCTTTCCGCGCACGTTTAGCACTTTGCTCAATTCTTTTACCGCATGCACAAAATCGCCCGTAATCGAAGTCAGCGCCGCGATGATCAGATTGCCGAGCGAATGCCCGGAAAGTTCATCGCCTGTTTCAAAACGGTGCTGGAACATTTTTTCAAGCAATGGCTCCACGTCCGACAAAGCCGCAAGCACATTGCGGATGTCGCCGGGTGCTGGGATATCCATTTCATGACGGATTCTCCCAGAACTCCCGCCGTCATCGGCAACCGTTACAATCGCGCTGATTTCGACCGGATATTTTTTCAGCCCCCGCAAAAGAACAGGGAGCCCGGTGCCTCCCCCGATGATGGTAATTTTAGGCTTCATTGCGCTTTTTCCTCCCTTCCTTTTATGTCGCGATGGGAAATCTTCGTGTTGTAATCCCGTTCAAAATAATGACCGATATACTCCGCCAAAGCAACTGAACGGTGCTGGCCGCCCGTGCAGCCGATACCGATCACGAGCTGGCTTTTCCCTTCACGTTTATAGTGGGGCAGCATAAAAGCAAGCAGGTCGGTCAATTTTCCAAGAAATTTGTGTGTTTCATTCCATTTTAGAACATAGTCATAAACGTCTTTGTCCAAGCCGGTTTTTGGGCGCATATGTTCAATATAAAACGGATTGGGCAAAAACCGGACGTC
Source organism: Weizmannia acidilactici (assembly GCF_008974225.1). Taxonomy (NCBI): domain Bacteria; kingdom Bacillati; phylum Bacillota; class Bacilli; order Caryophanales; family Bacillaceae; genus Heyndrickxia; species Weizmannia acidilactici. The sequence continues at coordinate 29,385 of NZ_BKZR01000034.1, forward strand.
AAAAACCAAGTCGCAGTCAATCGGGATCCCGTTTTTAAACCCGAATGACATCACATTCACGGTAAAAACGGACTGCTTATTCGCCGAAAACTCCGTTGTGATTTTTTCGCGGAGTTCCCGCGGCTTCAGATTGGACGTGTTATAAATGATTTGCGCGCGCCCTTTCAGCTCTTCCAATATTTTTCTTTCCTGTTTAATCCCTTCCAAGGGCGGACCTGAAGGAGAAAGCGGATGCGACCTCCGTGTTTCTTTATATCTTCGCACCAAAACGGAATCATCCGCATCCAAAAACAGAATGGTTGGCGTGAGCCATGAAGATTTATCCAGTTCATCTAATGCCTTAAATAAATCATCAAAGAATTCGCGCCCGCGCAAATCCATGACGAGCGCGACTTTATTCATTTTATTATTTGCATCTTTCATGAGTTCCAGAAATTTTGGCAGAAGCGTCGGCGGCAAATTATCGACGCAGAAAAAACCAAGGTCTTCAAAACTTTGGACCGCAACGGTTTTTCCGGCACCGCTCATACCTGTAATGATGACGAGCTGCATTCGGTTTCCTTCTAAACCCATTCTTTTTCCCCCTGACGGAACAAATTGGCACATGGTTTATTCAGCTTGGATCGAGCCTGTACGACAATAAATCAAAATCTGGGGTGTACGTAAATTGCCCGTAGATCATGCCGCTACCGTGGACCATGTATTCCAAAATATGGGTATCGCCCACCGCCATCGGCAGGTCTTTGATGTCATGTATGGAATGCCATTGCAATTTTCCTTCGGCGGATTGCTCTACATTTTCCCCATCGCCTTCTGTTGCGACAAATGTGAACATCATCCACTCAGACGTGATTTTGTCCCCGTCTTTCATTACAATGGTGAAAACCCCTTTTAATTCGGGGTGTTTCAAGTAAATGCCAGTTTCTTCCCGGTATTCCCGGATGATGGCTTCGCGGACCGATTCCCCTTGTTCCATTTTTCCACCGGGCGCGACCCACCAATTGCGCCTCGGCTTTTGCAGCAATAATACTTGGTCGCCTTTGATCAATACGCAATTTGTCACTCTTTGCACAGGAAAACACCTCATGTCTGAACAGAAATGATGCGAAACGGCCGCCTGTACGCAACGCAGCCCAGAATAGCTGTTTTCAGCCATTAAAAAATAAATATATGGTTAGGGACGACGCCACTGAAATCTTCAATACTGTACTACCCGATATACGGTTGATGGCCCGGCATGCCGCGGGCTTTTAGGGAACCCTTTTCCGCAGGAACCCTGTAAATTCCGCGCGCCTATCTGGACTGTCCCAAACAATAGAATAGCCTTCAGCATAAAACCATGTTACTTTTTATTATACTATTAATAAAACAAGCGAACAATGAATGAGCGTATCCGCAAAACACGAAAAAATGCTGCTGTTTCCTTTCCAGCAGGTTGTTTATGGCGCCTGCCGGAAACCTGCCTAATTCAACCGGTCTCGCAAAAAAAGCACAGGCATGCGCCTGTGCATCTCCAATAGGGCTTATATAAAAAAAGGGGGTCAATTTATATTGATATCTTACCCGAAGTTTGTTTCATACGGGTTACAAAAAAGTTAAAACCGCTTGACTTTTTTATGCCTTTAACGTTTCTTTCAATTCTTCGACATAATGCTGGGCGTTTTGGGCCGCAATACTTCCGTCCCCGGTTGCCGTGACAATTTGCCGGAGCGTTTTTTCCCTGACATCTCCGGCTGCGAAAATCCCCGGAATCTTTGTCTCCATTTCTTCGTTTGTCACAATATAGCCGGCCTCGTTTGTAATGCCGAGGTTTTCAAACGGCTTGGTTAGCGGCACCATCCCGATATAAATGAAAACGCCGTCCGTTTTAAAAAGCTTCTCTGATCCGTCAACGGTGGAAACGAGCGTGACGGAACCGACTTTTCCGTTTTCTTCATGGATTTCTTTTACCGTATGGTTCCAGATAAAATCGATTTTTTCATTTTTGAAAGCCCGGTCCTGGAGGATTTTTTGCGCACGCAGTTTGTCGCGCCTGTGCACAATCGTCACTTTATTGGCAAAACGCGTTAAGTAGGTGCCTTCTTCAACGGCCGAATCCCCGCCGCCGACAACCACAAGGTCTTTTCCTTTAAAGAATGCGCCGTCGCACACAGCGCAGTAGGAAACACCGCGTCCGCCAAGTTCACTTTCGCCCTTTACGCCGAGTTTTTTGTATTCGGCGCCCGTTGCGATAATTACAGACAACGCCTTGTATTCTTTTGCGCCGGCTTTGACAATTTTATAATCCCCGTCCAGGGCAATTTCTTTTATATCGCCATAAGCGTATTCCGCGCCGAATTTTTTGGCGTGTTCAAACATTTTGTTTGACAGTTCCGGACCGAGGATGGATTCATATCCCGGATAATTTTCCACTTCTTCTGTATTAACCATCTGGCCGCCCGGGACGCCGCGCTCGATCATCAATGTTTTCAAATCCGCGCGCGAAGCATAAACGGCAGCCGTCATCCCGGCAGGCCCAGCACCGATAATGATGACGTCATAAACCTGTTCTTCACCCATTTATTAGCAACACTCCTTATTCATGGCTGCAGCTGTAGAAATGCAAGCCACCCTATTTTAATCGTTCCACAAAGCAGTTTTTCCATACACGGTATACCCGTTTTTAAAAAAACCCCACCAACCATGTGTGGGGTTTTTGTTCCAACCAGAGAAAAGAAATCATCTTTCCTTTTTTATACTATAGGAAGAAAAGCCCCCCGTCCATTGATTTGCTCATAGAAAAGCGGAGGGCAGCTTTTAAAACAGTGACTTAATTTGGTTGGCGTACTTTCTTAACGTGGAGGCCGAAATTTGATATTCTGCCGCGACAGCCTGCTGGGACACTTTATCACCCTTTTGGCGGTGCCACAAATAATCGGTGGCGGCGGCGAATCCGGCTTCGTTTTTAAACCGTTCTCCGTGCTTTAGGCCGTTTAAAAAGATCGAAAACCAAACGAGCATCAAATCGGTATATCCTGGGAACATCGGCCCGTAATGTCCGTGGAGGATACATGCAATATTGTGCCCGCGCGCAAACACTTTGTCCGGGTCAAAATGCTCACGGATGCCCGACTCAAGGACATGCGCCAAATAAATTTTCTCAATCAGCGTAAAATCTTCGAAGTTTTTAAAATCAGGATGCGAAACGATGTCCGAACGATTGGAAGAAAGACCGATCAGAAAAATCCCGAATAAACGCTCAGGCATCTCCCCGCTGTTGAGCCGGTTTAAAATAAATTGGACATTTTTCTCATTCAGCTTTTTTTCCAAATCCCGGTTCCACGGTTCATATCCCTTTTTCCCTGGGTTCAGTTCGATGAGCTGCTCCCATGCCGATTCCGCTGCCTGTTGGCGGCCGGTATAATAGGCAGCCTGCGACAGCCAGTAGTAAAACGATGCATCCCCGTCAAATCCGGCTTTTTTCAACCGGTTCAACCAATGGTAAGCCTCTTCAAAACGGCCGATAGTGGCAAATGTTGCGCCGAGCTTGTATTGGTGGTCGATTAAAACCGGCCGGACCTTTTCAAGCCCTTTCACAATTTTTTCAAGTTTTTCGTCATCTTGCTTATGGTAGAAAAAAACGGCTAAATTGCATAGCGCATGAAGATTGCCCGGGTTCTTTTCCAGCAGGTCCTCCAGCACCGCGATCGCTTTTTCCGCCTGGCCGAGGTAAAAGTACGCAAGCGCAATATTATTGTAGCCGGACCAAAAATCCGGATATTTTTCGATCAGTTTGTTTAGCTCGTTAAGCGCCATTTCAAAATTTCCCGCTTCCAAAAGACGCCTTGCTTCTTCCTGCTTGATCATGAGTTCATCCTGCTCATAAGAGATGGATTCGAGTTCCCCATCGTCCAAGTCAATCATGTAAATGAGTTCTTCCGCTTCTTCCCTATACTCGCCGAACGGGTCTTTTTCCAAGTATTGGCGGGCATGGTACAAAGCCTCGTTAAAAAACCCGAGTTCCGCATAATTATTGGCTAAAAAAAAGTGGCACTCCACCATACTTGGATCGAGTTTCTCCAAAATATGGCGGAAAATGTCAATTGCCTGCTGGAACTCTTCGCAATGGGTATAAATGATCGCAAGCTGGCAGGCAATGACCGGGTCGTTCGGATCCAACTGGGCGGCGCGCTGCAAATATTTTCGTGCTTTTTTGATGTCATGGCGGTCAAAAGCCTGGACACCTTTATTAAAATAGTATTCTCCCGTCGGTATAAAAGACAGCACATTCCCATGTTCCTGCCTTAATTTGGAATCTTTGCTCATGTTGTTCCCTCACAAACAATAAACATTAGTCGCTTCTTGTAGTATATCATACATCCGGGGCGCCTTTAACCTTTTCGGCTCAAGTAATTGTTCCCTTATTCACTGTTCTGTCTGTTCGGGTCTTTCCTTTGCTTCGCGGATGATTTGCAATGGATTTCCGCCTGCAAAGGAACCAGCAGGCACATCTTTATGGACAACGGAACCGGCGGCCACCACTGCCCGGTCCCCGATCACCACCCCAGGGAGAATGGTCGTATTTGCACCGACCATTACTTCGTCGCCGATCACCACTTCCCCGATCCGGTATTCGTCTATCAAATATTCATGTGCGAGAATGGTCGTATTATAACCGATCACGCAATTTTTCCCGACCGATATTTTTTCGGGAAACATGATGTCCACCAGCACTTTATACGCAAAAGCCGTTTTGTCCCCGACTTTCATGCACAAAAATGTCCGGTACATCCAATTTTTTACGCGCAAAAACGGCATATAGCGGGCAATTTCGATGATGATGACATTTTTCAACACTTTCCAAAAAGAAACGGTTTTGTAAATTTGCCAAAGTGCATTCGCGCCTTCAACCGGATACCGCTCCGTTTTCCTCATCTGGCTTTAACCCCGACAATCTTTGCAAGGTCGGACATATGGTCAAGCATAAAATCTGGTTTATATTTTTCAAGAAAAGCGCGCCCTTTTGCCGACCACGAAACCCCGGCCGAATACGTGCCGGCATTTTTCGCCGCCTGGATATCATGGTAATTGTCGCCGATCATGATTGCTTCTTCCGGCGCCGAACCGAGCAGGTGCAGCGCTTTTTCAACAGGTTCCGGATCCGGCTTGGCCCGCTTTACATCGTCAAGCGTAATGACGGCATCGAAAAACGGATTCAAGCGGGTCAGCTTCAGCCCTTTCATGACCGTATCCTTCATTTTGGTCGATACAATCCCCAGCTTAAAGCGGTGTTCTTTCAGCATTTTAATCGTATCAAAGACGCCCGGGAATTCTTTTACGAGGGAATCGTGCTGCTGGACATTATAGGCGCGGTATATGGCGACCATTTCTTCCGCCCGCTCCGGATCGATGGATGAAAAACTGTCAATCAAAGGCGGCCCGTTAAAAATGAGCACGTCTTCCCGGCTGTAGCGCCCCGGATAATAATGGTTCAACGTATGCAAAAAGGACTGGACGATTAATTCATTCGTGTCAATCAAAGTTCCATCCAAATCAAACAAAAGCGTGGTAATCGGTTTTCCCATTTGTTTCCCTCTTTCTTCTTACTGCTCCCCGTACAGTTTGGACGATAATCCTGTTTTTCTGCGGTAAATCCATACAATCACAGCTGCAATAATCAAAGTAACCGAAACGACCTGCGCCATGCGGATATGGGATGTGAGCATCAAGCTGTCCGTCCGCAACCCTTCGATAAAGAAACGGCCGATCGAGTACCAGATCAAATAGCTCAAGAAAATTTCTCCCCTGTGCATTTTTGCCCTTCTTAGTAACATCAGGACAATGAATCCTAAAATGTCCCACAGCGATTCATATAAAAATGTCGGCTGATAATAGGTGCCGTTTATGTACATTTGGTTGATCATCCAATCCGGCAGATGCAAATTTTCCAAAAACGCCTTGGAAACCGGCCCGCCGTGCGCTTCCTGGTTCATAAAATTGCCCCAGCGCCCGATCCCCTGCCCCAAAATTAAACTTGGCGCGGAAATATCGGCAATTTTCCAGAAAGACACGCCTTTTACACGCGTAAATACAATCGCGGTGACAACGGCCCCGATCAACGCTCCGTGGATCGCGATGCCGCCGTTCCAGATTTTGATGATTTCATTTGGATGTTCCGAATAATAATCCCATTCAAAAATGACATAGTAAATCCGGGCGCATATAATCGAAACCGGAATCGCCCATATGCATAAATCGGCAATGATATTTTGGTCGACTGAAAGCCGGGCAGCTTCGCGCATGGCAAGATACAGCCCCAAAAGAATGCCGAAGCCGATAATAATCCCGTACCAATGCACCTCTAACCCGCCTAAATGGAACGCAATCGGGTTCAGGGGGGTAATATTTGGATCCATTTCATCACAACTCCTTTTTCACCCGTTACAATACGGTCCGCCCGGAAAATGCCAGGCGTCCGTTAACTTCTTTTATCCACGGCCGCGCATGGTCAGCCCTGGTTATTCTCCTGTTCATGTTCTTCGATGACATCCGCCAGCTTGTCCGTAAACTGCCGGGCAGCATTTACGCCCATGTTTTTCAAACGGTAATTCATGGCGGCCACTTCAATGATGATGGCCAGGTTCCTGCCGGGGCGCACCGGCACCGTCATCTTCGTGATTTCCGTATCGAGGATTTTGACTTTTTCTTCATCGAGCCCCAGCCGGTCATACTGCTTATGCTGGTCCCAAATTTCCAAATTGGCGATCATCGTAATCCGTTTGTGGCTTCTCACCGCACCTGCGCCAAATAACGTCATGACATTGATAATGCCGAGCCCGCGGATTTCCAGCAAATGTTCAATCAATTCCGGGGCATGCCCGATCAGGGAACCTTCTTCTTCCTGGACAATTTCGACACAGTCATCGGCAACAAGCCTGTGCCCTCTTTTCACAAGTTCCAGCGCAGTCTCGCTTTTCCCGACACCGCTTTTTCCGGTAATCAGAACGCCGACCCCGTATACATCAACAAGCACGCCATGGACGGCTGTCGTCGGGGCAAGCTTATATTCCAAATAATTCGTTAAACGGCTTGAAAACCGCGTTGTTTTCATCGGTGTCCGCATCACAGGGACCGAATGTTCTTCAGAAGCCTCGATCAATTCCGAGGGAATTTCCAAGCCTCTCGAAATCACAATGCCCGGTGTTATATCGCTGCACAAATTTTCCATCCTGCTTTTCCGTTCTTCCGGCGTAAGCCTGTTGCTGAAGGTGATTTCCGTCATGCCAAGCAGCTGGATGCGGTCAGCCGGATAATAATCAAAAAAGCCCGTCATCTCCAGGCCCGGCCGTGAAATATCACTCGTGGTGATCGGGCGGTGGATGCCTTCTTCTCCACTGATCAGCTCAAGATTAAACTGTTTAATAATGTCTGCTACGCGCACCTTTGCCACTATGATTCCTCCTGTATCAATCCGGCTGCAAAAAAACCGGAATGGATTATACTTGATGATTCAAAGGCTTCTTATTATTTTATCATTTCGTAAAGGGGCCGTACCAGCCCTTTTCGATAAAAATGATTTTCCAGCCGCGAAGCAGGACAATAAAAAGACGGCAGGTTCTCCCGCCGTACTTCATGAATATCATGGATGGCCACATCATTCCGCAGCAGTCCTGCAAATTTCATAAAACCTTTCCCGGTCAGCCCGATTGTTTCCGGAATACTGTTTCCTGCAAAATTAAATTTACAACCGCCATAATCACCGCCACTAGAAAAGCCATGCCGAAGCTGTCAATCTCAAAACTCGGGCCCATCAGCTCATCGGTCATGACCAAGGTAATGGCATTGATGACGAGTAGAAAAATGCCCAAACTGAGGATCGTAATCGGTAAAGTGAGCAGGATTAAAATCGGCCGCACCAAAATATTCAAGATGGACAATATGAGGCTTGCCATAATGGCGGAGCCGACACTTTCAACATAAAACCCCTGGAAATAGCCGGAAAGTGCGATAAACAATATGGCGTTGATCAAAATTCCGAGTATCCAGCGCATGGTCATCAAACCTTTTCTTCAATTCTTACTTACAGTATATATCCGCACCTGCAAAAAAATCCCGCCACACACCCCGTTTTTCGGAAAAGCCTAACCTTTTATGCTTTTTGGCCGTGGTCTTCCGGCTCACGATGCTTGTTAGTGCTTTGCTCTTTTATCGTAATGGTGCCTGTTTTGGCATCGGCAAATACATACAGTTCGGTTTCGGAAATGCCTTTTCGGCTGAACCGGGCAATCTTTTGAATCATTTCTTTCCGTTCTTCATATTTCTCCATGCCTTCCAGTTCTATCGCGAAGCTGCCAAAATTCGTTTTTCCTTCCCCATGCACGGACGTATTTTCCGGAATGGCAATTTCAATATTTCCGGAAACAGTTTTGGCATGCAAAGTGTCTCCTTCGGAAGCCATATTTACGGTAATATTGCCGTTGAACGCTTCAAAATCCGAGCGCCCGAAAGAGCCGTTCCAGCGGATGTCGCCGTTCATCGTCTGCGCTTCGACCTGCCGGATGACAGTCCTGTCAAATTCAACGGTGCCGTTCCCTGTCTCAATATCCGCTTTTTCTAATTCGGCACGCTCAAGCAGCACCTTGCCATGCAGTGTTTTGATCTTTAAGTGATCGGCTTGGATTTCTTTTACCTGGACATTGCCACTAAAGGTGCTTAAGATAATTTTCCGGTATTGGGCTGCCGGAATGTAAACGGCTGTGTCGGCTTTCATCCATTTTGACTGGGTAGCAAATACAAGCCTTCCGTCTTCAATAGAAAAAGTGCTGTTATTCAATAAAAAACTGCGCGCTTCTTCCCGGTCATTTGTACGGAAGACTTTTGCCCGGCATTCCACCCGCACATCTTCCTGGTCCCATTGCTTAAACGTGAGGTTTCCGTTTGCAATGTCGATTTCAATATTTTCGATCTCGGGCATATGTTGCTGGAATACATGGGAAACCTCGGCGGACTGGCTGATTTGGAAATCAAACTCCTTTATTTTTTTCAATGCCCCGCCGACCAGATCAAACAGTTTTTCTTTCGTCTCGTTGAAATTTTGTGCCGGGTCGTGGAACCTTTTTTGGCCTTCCCCGTCTCTGCCGCTTTGTTCCGTTGTTTTCCCCTCGCCCTTTTCCACATTTCCGGACTCTTCCCTGTCCAATGCCTCCAAAAGCGTCAAAGCTTCATCAGTTGACAATTTTCCGTTTTTTACCATATCCAAAATCCGTTTTCGCTTATTTTCCATAGGGGTGCCTCCTTTTTTCAATCCTGTTATCTTACATTACGTACAGCGGGAAGGAAGGTTTCAGATTTCACTTCATATCTGAAGCATATTTAAATATGATTCAAATTTCAAATTTTCAGGGAAGATCAGGCGTCTATAAAATATACCAAACAGACCTCATCATTTAAAAAAGCAATGCTGTTACGAGTGAGTCAAGTTTTTGCGGGAGGTGCCTCTCAACCTTCGATATTCGATTTTCGCCTTTTTAAATTTTAGCCATCTGTTTCGGCTCTTCAAGGGTATAGGCTTCGCCCTCGCATGCTAGCCCTTGAAGCCCGCAACACAGATGGCTTAATGGGCTTCAAGGGCGAAAAACGAGAAACTAAACGGATAAAGGTCAAAAAATTCCTTGATATCCTGCTAGCCCTTTTAGAGCTTCTATATACGGCTTGCCTTGATCCCGGCTTTCCAATGCAGGCAAATGCCCCATAACCGCTCCTATTGATTCTCGAGTTTTTACTTTCAGCCACTGCTTGATATTGATTTTCTTATCCGGTTTTTCGTTCTCTTTTA
>NZ_BKZR01000035.1:0-37599 GCF_008974225.1 Weizmannia acidilactici
GCCGCTGCCCCGCAGCTTCTGCTTCGACATTCTGGAATTTTTCGGCCGGACTGCCTTCGTCGGGTACTCTTCTGTTGTGATGGAATTCACTTTTACTGGTTTTCCGGACTGCCTAAAAATCTCTTCCGCAAATTCCGCCCAGCTACAGAACCCTTCATTTGTCGCATGGTAAATACCGTATTTTTCGGTTTGGATCATATCGATTAGCAATCGTGCCAAATCAAATGTATACGTCGGCGAGCCGATCTGATCCCCAACCACATTCACTTCCTTATGGTTTTCCGCAAGCCGTAACATGGTCTTGACAAAGTTTTTACCATTGATGCCAAACACCCAGGAAATGCGGACAATGAACGCATCGTTTAATAAAGATCGGACGATTTTTTCCGCCTCATATTTCGTATAGCCGTAATAATTGATCGGATCAGCCTGATCGGTTTCCACAAAAGGCTCCGTACCTTCGCCTTTAAAGACATAGTCCGTACTGATGAACATGAATTTGGCACCAGCTGCTTTTGCGGCTTCCGCCAAATATTTCGTTCCGTTCACATTCACGTTCCGACAGGCTTCTTTTTCATCCTCTGCTTTGTCAACGGCTGTATACGCCGCACAATGGATGATGGCATCGGGCTTGAGTGAAGCGACAAAATGATGGACATCTTTTTCTTTTACTATATCGAGTTCTGCCTGCCCGGTGCCAACCATCTCAAGGCCGCGCTTTTTCCCTTCCTTGACGACATCATAACCGAGCTGGCCGGTATAGCCTGTTACTAAAATTTTCATACTTACTCCCCATATACAAAATTATTTTCGGCTTCTTCCAAAAGTGGAGCTTTTTCATCTTTCGCCGATAAAACCGGCTGAACATCACGGATTGGCCATTTGACCGCAATCGTTGGGTCGTTCCAGCGAATCCCCCGGTCGCATTCCGGTGCGTAAAATTCATCCACTTTGTACTGCACTTCCACATCATCTGTCAAAGTCATAAAGCCGTGTGCAAAACCTTTTGGGATCAGGAGCTGTTTTTTGTTTTCAGCGCTCAGTTCAATCCCGTACCACTTACCGTATGTAGGGCTTCCTTTCCTGATGTCAACCGCCACATCAAAAATCGTTCCTCTTGTGCAACGGACGAGTTTCAATTGGGCTTTTGGATTCATTTGGTAATGCAGGCCGCGCAATGTCCCTTTTACGGCGGAAAAAGACTGGTTATCCTGCACAAATTTAATGTTGATTCCGGTTTCCGCAAAGTTTTTCTCATTATACGTTTCCATGAACCAACCGCGGTGGTCGCCAAAAACGGCCGGTTCAATCACATAAACGCCTTCCAAATTCGTTTTACTGATTTTCATGCATCTTCCCCACAATCTATTAATATTTGATTTTTCCGTTCGCGACTTTTAAAAGGTATTGGCCGTAACCTGTTTTGCTTAACTTATTCGCACATTCGATCAGTTGTTCTTTACCGATCCAGCCGTTAATATACGCAATTTCTTCAGGGGCAGAAATTTTGATGCCCTGGTGCTCTTCAATTGTTTTTACAAAATTCGTGGCATCAACCAACGTCTGGTGCGTTCCGGTATCCAGCCAGGTAAAGCCTCGCCCCAATAATTCTACCTCTAGTTCTCCCAGTTTTAAATACGCTTCATTAATCGAGGTAATTTCCAGTTCGCCACGGGCGGACGGCTTAATTTCTTTCGCAATGTCCACGACGCGATTATCATAAAAATACAGCCCGGTAATCGCATAGTTGGATTTTGGATGTGTCGGTTTTTCCTCGACACTCAGGACTTTCCCGTCACTGTCGAATTCGACGACACCGAAACGCTCAGGATCCGGAACATGGTAGCCGAATACAGTGGCACCACGCTGTTTTTGAGATGCGCGCTGCAAAATTTTACGCATACCGCTGCCATAAAAAATATTGTCGCCAAGAATCATCGCAACGGAATCATCGCCAATAAATTCAGCGCCCAAAATAAAAGCCTGGGCTAAACCGTCCGGGCTCGGCTGGACTTTATACTGCAGCGAAATGCCAAATTGGGAACCGTCTCCCAGTAAACTTTTAAATCTTGGTGTATCTTCTTCTGTAGAAATAATTAAAATATCTTTTATCCCTGCCAGCATAAGCGTGGAGAGAGGATAGTAAATCATCGGTTTGTCATATACAGGTAGTAACTGCTTGCTTGTTACCATTGTTAATGGATAGAGACGTGTACCGCTTCCTCCTGCAAGAATAATACCTTTCACTATTTTCTTCCTCCCGTTTATTGTTTACCTGAATCCGTGACGAAAACCTAATGAATGGCTTTCGTAGGTAGGTTTTCCAAGCTGAATTTCGAAAAATAACTGATTTTTTGTTCTATTGTATTTTGCTTCATTGGTAAGTTATGAATGTACACTATTTGAGCAGTTTTATGGTATGCCAAATAAACTTGCCGTTTCCATTTTTTGCAAGTTTTTCTGTCAACTCCGAATTTCATGCCGGCATTAGAAAAAAGCATAATAAAGGCGCTCAAGGGTTGGACGCCATCTGTTGGTTAAGCTGACTTTTAGTTTCCATTGGCGTCCTTGATGAACCAGCTTCAAAGCCATGGAAATCATATTCTGGATAACATTCCGAATTCTCCTCCTCGTGGCTTTCTTTTTCATAGGGGCATCCTGTTCTCTCAAGCTTTCCTGCCCGATGTAAGCGAACATGGGGGCGTAACCGTCACAGCCTTTATAGCTTCTTTCCACGCCTTTCTTTTTCGTCTTGGAATTGTCAAATGGGGAGACATCCAGGTTAACCGGGATATATGTATGCCTTGTCTTTGGCGTAAACAGGGCTGATTTCAGCATTTGTCCGGCGGATGAGATTCAGTGATTCTTCATGCAGGATCTCTTTCCACTTTTTCGTCAAGGCAGCCTGGTCTAGACGCTGCCTCAGGGTTGGGCTGGAAGGAACCCTTTGGATATCCAAAGCCAGTTGGAAAAAAGCATCCTCACGGAAAGTTTCAATGTTGTCAAAATCGCTTTTCCCCTGGCAAAGCAGGCCAATATAAGATTTGGCTACGTCGCCGTTGGGGCAGCCGGGATTCCGGGAAATATTCGGCAGTTTATAGGCATTTAACTTTTTAGCTAAATTTGTTTGATTGAGCAGATTTCCTACAATCGCTAGTCCAGATTGGGCAACAATCCGTTCATTGGTATATTCTATCAATAAACTTTTTCACAAGATCACCTATATGTGGAATTGGTTAAATTGGATTTATGCCCATATTATACTAGATTTCACGCTGATTGTTTGGCGTCGAGTGGAAATTTCGTCACGGATTCAGGAATTATATAAAGTAAATTAGAGCTTACTAAAAGACTCCTGAACCTCACTCTCAGTCCTATAATTTCTAATAGAATATCTATTTTCACCCTTACCCAATATATATAAAATTAAAACAATTATATAAACATTATAATTTATATTAAAAAAATTAGAAATGAAAACCGTTGAGAAAAAACCGCATAAACCAAGGTTAAAATAATTAAAGTTTAATACCAATATATTTAGCATAAACTTCCATGCAAAATATATTGTTAAAAGCCATATACATCCTCCTATAAGTCCTATATTTAAAATTACTGCCAAAAATCCATTATCTACAACTATACTATCTAACGTATTATTGTTTTGAAAGATCCCGCTCCCAAAAAAGAAAGAATGTACATCAGTAATCCATAATTTAAACGCTTGACTCCATAAGTCTTGTCTCAGCAACAATGATGTTGTATCAGCTAATGTAGCTCCACTATATATTTTTATTGAACTTAAAATTGAATTTATTATAAAGCCAATAAAAAGATAAAAAAAAGGAAGTGATTGATAGAATTTCTTATTTCTACTATTAATTTTTTCGAGTAAACTAACTGTCAAAATTGAAAATATAGTTATTAAATACACATTTCTAGTAAGTGTCATGTATATTGCAATAAATGATAATATAAAAAGGGGAATCGTTATAAATTTTTTTTCCCACGTACTACCGTAAGCCCAAAAAATACTTAAGCATATACAAAGAAAATTACCAAATGCAAGGCCTGAATCAAAAAGTGAAAAAGCCCTCATAGAACCATTATTTACAAAATCAATTGATTTAACTATAAATTTTCCATTTGGAGAAGAAACGGGTAATATCGGATTTTTTAACAAATATTGACATATACCAAGTATTGATAAAGGGATAAATAATAGCACTAAAATTATGCTAATTCGCCTAATACTAATGCTATTTTGTACTGCCAAAAAAAGAGGAATAGTTAATATTAAATAGTAATAAGCATTATAGCCAATTAATAACTGATTAAATTCGTTATTCTTTAACAAAAATAAAAGATCGAAAACTAAATATAATAGAAACAAATACCAAATATATATTAATTTATTAGCAACAATTATTTTCGTTGCTGCTTTACTAAAAAAAATACTACAAAGTAAGATAATAACTAATATAAATTTTATAATAATCGTGGAAATTACCATATCACCAAATAGGAATATTTCCAATTGTGGTACTAGTCCACTAATCAACATTAATATAACTAAAATTAATATTGAATTTTTCCAAATTGATGTTATTAATGATGTTATTTTTGACAATTTAAATCCCCACTTTTTATCCCAAAGATTTGGTAGATAGAATCTGATAATTTGGAACAAAATGTAAAATATGGAATGATGCACATAAGGTAATGACGGTTTGAAGGTATACTTTCCCCCTCCCCATCTTTGCGGGTCTTTCAATTTCCAGTATCCAGTTCCAGCTTGTCAATCAATCATTCGTACACTCTTGATCATCTCTTGAAACGCCCTTTTATGGGCATAGTCTCGCAAATGTTAAGTGACACGCTGCGGCTGTGATGCGTCAAAACTCCGGGCGAATAAATGATATCTCTCCGGAATCTCCTGATGGTATAGGACTTAAACACTGGCGGACAATGCTCTTTTTTAAAGATCTCGAATAAATTGTACGCCAGTAATTTAATCAGGAGATCCATATGATTAGCCCCGAAGGAATCCGTTGGAATCTTGTCGATTGAAAAACCATATTTAGACTCTTTTATTTAGTTTTCTAGGCAGGGTTTTTGATTATAGAATCTCCATATATCCATCGGTTCCCAGTCCATGGTTGTCACAATGGCTTCATAGTCCCAAAAAAAATCAAACAATTGAAGTTGATCTTCCTCATATTTGTCGGCTTTCCGGATAACCGCAATTCTCCTTGGCTTCTCCCAGGAAGTGGCTTGATAATGGACGGTTTTTCCCTCTATCACAGTCATCTCTTCATCAACATAACGGACCCATGGAGAATCATTGTTTTGAACAAATTTTTCAACCTTGAAGTCCATTTTAATTTTCTGGCATAATCGATCTTGTGGTTTCCCCAGTAACTGTAAAACTTTTCTCCACCAAAACCTTTATCAAAACGGGTTTTGTCAAACTCAATTATGCCAAAGGATGGGGCCCTTTTTTTATTTTAAATTACAATTTTACTTTCGTAATCTGGGTTTATATTTCCATTTTACTTAACTTAATGCCATTGCACAATTTTTTTAAATATATAGCAAGTGAGAAAAGCAAATAAAAAACTGTCTAGTGAAGAAATCAAAGTATCAAAAACTTGGTAATTTAGTTAACAATCTTTTTTACAAAAATATCTCTTAAGATAATTAAGTAAGAAGACAAGTTTTTTCTATTTTTTATTAAATTCATTAAATAAATCAGTATCATAAATGTACATGTTACCATAAAATTTCTAGTAGTATAAAAAATAGTTGCCACTAAAATTTGGAGTATAAGCTGTGTTATATCAAAATCAATATTCGGAATATTACTTATCATTTTCCTGGTTATATAATAATTTAATAATAGTAAAACTAGAAATGAAATATTTGTTGATAATAAAACTGCAAGAATCCCAAATTTATTTATAAAAAAGAAATTTAGAAAAATATTCACCAACACTGCAGCTATAAGAGGAAAAATAGATATAAATGTTTTCTTTTTCATCTGTGGACCCATTCCAGAAAAATAATTAAATCCATGAATAAAATTCGAATAAAGCATCAATGGAATTATATATAGAGCCATTTGATAGCTACTAGACATCACTTTAACACCTAGAGGTAATAAAACAAACATTCCTAATACAATTGAACTAATTGTAAGTCCATACAAATTCTTGTAATTACTTACTGTTTTGTTGAGCATTTTAGAATCACCAAACTTATCATGGCATATGTAAAGTTTAGGCTCCCAAAAAATCAAAAAAGAATTCACAAATAATGGTATTATTGTAGCAAATTTAAAACCCACGCTAAATAAACCAAGATCCTCCATACTTAGATACTTTGAAATAAAAAATCGATCAATTGTAGATTGAACTACCCAAAGAAATACACCCGGTAATAATGGAAAACTAAAATTAAGTGCATTTTTTAAAATATTTTTATATTGAATATTGCGTCGTGAAATATTCTTTTCTAATTTCATGACATACTTTCTGTAAGCGACTATATAGAGTATAACATTCAAAAATGAAGAAAATAGTGATGAAATAATTAGTGATATAACATTTTTATAAATAATTATCAGTACCAATGATAGTATAAACGTTGTTAATTGATTTATAAATAATATATTTGAATATAATTGTCCCATTCCATGAAATCTAATAGTACGAGAATAAATATCTTGAATAGCATTAAAGAAAGATATTATAATACCTAAATATATAAAATAAAATGGCATCCCCCAGAGTTTACTTTTATTCAAAAATAGACGTAAAATAATAAAAGTAATCATTAAAATAATTAACGTGCAAGTAAATAGATAGAAGATCGCAGTTCGTTTTTTATATCCGTCTTTAATATCATAGTCTCTTAAATAATATTGTTCAGTACCAAGAGTAATAATTGGAGATAAATACATTAATAACATTGTAAATAAGGTATAGTTACCGTATTGCTTTAGAGTAAGAAAATATGAAAAAACAGGGACAGATATAAAACTAAATGATTTTGAAATAAAGGGACCTATCATAAAGAATAAGATTTGTTTTATTTTCTGATTCAATTATTAACCTCCGAGATAATTGTTATACTTTTATTGCGTTTTCAAATAATTGGATAGACCTTTCCCATGATAACTTTTTAATATCTTTTTGCGCGTGAAAACCCATCTGTTTTCTAAGATTATCATCCTCAAACAAAATACTAACATTTTTCACTAGTGAATCGGCATCTTTTATTGGCGAGATCAATGCACTTTTACCATTTTCCGCATATTCAAAAACACCATTGTATGCAGTGGATACTAAAGCACAACCGCATGCCATTGCTTCCGCCCCCGTTAGTCCAAATCCTTCAATTACACTGGTACATAGAAACACAGCTGTTCTATTATATATCATTCGCAACTCTTCTTTACTTGCATTACTTGTGTATTCAATCCATCCGGGGAGATCTTTTGGCCTTTTTGGTGCACCAAACATTCTTACTTTAAGATCCGGATATATTTTTTTTAATTTATAAATAGCTTCCAAACCGTATTTAGTACCCTTATGTTCACTTTTATGATATAACATACTCAAAGAGTGTTTTTCTCTTTCATCCAATGGTATGTCGATTCCAAAACTATCAAAATCAATACCGTTCGGTATATAGATGCTTGGTAGGGGGCTTTTTTCATCTACAATTTTTTTTAGCCATTTGGAAATTACTATTTTTTTCATATTTAAACTATAAGTTTCATAAACATCCTCATTGCTTAAATTCCAATTTTCAAAATCTTGAATAAAATATATTTTCTCCCCTTTTTTTCTTGCTAATTTAAAAACTTCGGGAGCTGTTCGCACTGCGGTTGCAATTATCACGTCACCATCCGGTACTGAATCATTGTTAATGCCGTCGGCATAAATTTTTTTAACTTCTTTACTAAGAGAGAACCATTTAGGATGTATTTTTATTAGATATTTACAAATTATTTTTTTTACAGCTTTAGGTATATTATACTTAGACAAAGCATTTTCACAATTAAATACTATACTTACTTCATGACCATTTTCTATTAATCTATTAGCATATTCAAATACTATTTTATAACCTCCGACAGGTTTCCTACTTGGCTCAGGTAAACAAAAACAGATTTTCATCTTATCTCTCCTATATACAAAGAAAGCTAGTTTATCTATAGTCTTTAGATAAAATATAGAAGTGCTTTATATAAGCTGCCAGTTCATAGGCGTTATCATATTTGAAGTAATTTACCTTATCATATTTGTTTAGTATCTCTCTAGAAAATGAAGTATCTGATGCTAATATTGGAGCACCATGTAACCTTGCCTCTATTAATGGTAATCCAAAAGTCTCAATATATGATGGAAATAGTAATATTGACTTACTATAATACTCTAACACCTTTTCATAAGGTATGGTACCAATAAATTTAATTGCTAGGTTCGATTTTAATACTTGTTTATATAATTTTTTTATATTTCTATTTTCACTACCATTCAATGTAAAAATAACCTCAATATCAGTAATACCTTGCTCTTTTAATAATCTAGCTGCCTCTACTATAACTTTATGATTTTTATAGACCATTGCACTTGCTGGATAAAAATATGTATTCATACTTTTCTTGTTAGGTTGGAACTTTTGTTTTATTTTTAAATTTAATTCTGGCGAAATTATATCTATTTTAGTACTTTCCACCTTTGCCTTTTCTACTGTGGCCTTTTTCATCCATTCCGTTTGAACAATAATCTTATTAGCCAATCTTGCTGATTTATATATCTTTTTTCCAATAGGATTTTGATAAAACCAAAATAAAGGGTTCTCCCAAATTTTATATCTTTTTTCTATAAAAGGTAAAGGCTGATGAATATACAAAGTTTGTGGCAACTGCGATTTTACAGTAATATTTTGTAACGAAAGAATTTCATCAGCATTATATTTTTCTATAAGTCTTGGCGAAATAAAAGCATCAAAAAATAAGCGATGAATCCAACTTTTTTTTACCCAAGGAAACCGGATAATTTTAACATTATTTGTTTCCTCCAATTTTGGAGTACTTATTATAAAAATCCATTCATTAGCCTTGTCAAAAATAGCATCATTATAATATTTTTTTAAGATGGTAAGAGGGCCACCACCATCTGCTGGAACATCAAAGACTATAATACGCATATAATATTCTCCTATTTCATTTGTTTTTTAAACCTCAAATGATGATTTAGAAGGAAGGATTTTTTGAAAATAAAAAGCTAAGTTTTTCTTAATTATTTCAAAGTCACTTTCTACTATACTATCATTAATACATAATAATTTATATTTTTTCTTTAAGATGCTATTAAAAATATCATTACAACTCGAAATAGAAGTAACTTCATAATATTTTCCGATTAAGGGACTGCAAGGATAAAATTCACCCTTTACTAACCTCCAGTATCTGAATAGCCAATGGTTGACATCCGAAGTACTTCTAAATTTGTTCATGCATGTTTGATTTAATAATTCATATTCTTTATTCCACACTTCCTCAAATGTTTTTTTATTATAAGCTATCGGTAAATGTGGACTGAACAACCCAGTAAAATTATCCCAAGGAAAAAGTACTAGGGTTCTATATAACTGTTTTCCATACTTTAGATTTATCCATTTAAAAAAATTATTTTTAATTACTTTTTTTTTGTTAAAATATTTATTAATTATATTTATATTGTTTGAATTAATATATGAAATTTTTTCTGTAAGTGCAATAGCATCCAATATCGCCATATCACATGGAAGATTTTTATGAAAAAAATCGCTTTTTTTAACCGGCTTAGTTATAAACGTATCATCATTAAAATAAACAAAGTAATTAGATAAGTTTTTTATTCTATGAATGTTTAATTCAATTGGGTGTGAACTAAATGTTGGTAAATACTCCTGAGGAATATAATCTGAGTGATTAACAATATTCAATTTAGGGTGTTCTAGATTAAGCCAATTTGGTAAATGACCACATGTTACAAAATGAATTTTTCTGACCCATGGTGCAAACTGTTCCACTCCTCTGAACCAATACTGTAAGATATTTAAATCTCTATACCTATTAACTCTCGCATCGGTATTATTTTTTGGACTATATTTATTCTTAAGTTTATTCCAACTCTCATCATTTCCATCAACCCATGTAATGACAAAATCAATTTCCAATTGAAATTCCTCCGTAAAAAATATCCTTTTCATAAATAATGTTTTATTTTTTTACAAAAATATACTAAATAATTTTCAATTTGACCACCGTAAAAAGAAAATTCTAAAATAAGTTTAACAAAGATATTTGTTTTATAAGAATCATTATAATTTTGATTGTAATATCTCCTTGATTTTAATAACAAGTTTTGCAATTTTAAGTTTTTGGCAAAATCATTTGACTTAGGATGATTATGAATAAAACTTTCGCTAAGTAAAACTCCAGTCTTATAATTTTTATTCGCCAATTTTTTAGCTAAAATTCTCTCTTCACAATAAAGAAACGTTCCCTCGTCAAAGTAATTTATATCTTGGAATGCAGATGCTCTAATGATGAAAAAACACCCCGGAATAGTATCGACAGTAATAACGTTTTTGTCTGCTATCATTTTTAAATTATGATACCGCAGAGGATTAAAAAACTTGTTTAATAATCTAAAGTTAGCAAAAAAATCACTAATTTTTCCAGGTAACTTCCAACAGATTCTGTCAAGATTTACCTTTTTATTACAATCCAGCATAATACCAGTAAGACATGCAAAATCTTTATTTAAGCTCGATAATTCATTAACTAAATTAATTATAATAGTTTTAGAATTATACTCTATATCTGGATTAGCAATAATTATATATTCAGAGCATAGCTTATCTATTGCATACTTAATACCAATATTATTTCCTTTTGCATAACCCATGTTCTTATTATTTTTTATTAAGTGGATTTTTATGTCAGTTAATCCGAATAATTCTAACTTTTTAATATCCTCATCTTTTGAATTATTATCGACTATTACTATATTTATCAACGGACAGATTTTTAGAGTGTCTTGTGCCAATCTTATAGTATTACTACTTGAATTATAGTTTAATATAATCATTGATATAGATTCTTCCATGATTAGACCTTTCTTAAAATAAATTAAAAAAATAAAATGGGGTGGGAAAAATAAAACTTTATCATACTAATAAAATGATAGAAAGTTGCTTTGCTCAACTTTTTTCTGCTTTGTTGTTGGTGCTCGTGTATTAATTTAGCAGATGTTACATACAACAAATTGTAGCCTCTCTCTTTATATCGATAACATATATCGCAATCTTCAAAATACATAAAATATTTATCATCAAAAAAACCATTTTTATTAATTATTGATCTTTTAAAAAGCAAACATGCTCCTATTGCCCAATCCACTATCATATTATTAGATTTATTAACGTTTCTCATTAAATATTCATTTTCATACTTTTTTATTATCGGTCTATTTATAAATGGAAATCTACCTAGCAACAGATACTTTATTTTTGGAAACTTCCTAACACTATCTTGGACTGAACCATCAATGTTTAATAATTGTGGACATACTATACCTATATTCTGATTACTTTCAAATTCCCGTATCATATTCTCAATTGAATTTTTTTGTAAATAACAATCTGGATTCAAAACAAGAATATATTTTCCATGAGAATTTAAATATGCTAAATTATTAGCTCTTGAAAACCCTAAATTTATTTCTGAATAAATAAAATTAAAATTTTCTTTATTTTTATATTTTTCTTTGCAAATTATAAAGCTTTTATCACTAGAAGAATTATCAACTATAATAACCTCATAGCTTAATTGGATATTTGACTCTTCTATTGACTTAAGACACTTATATAATTTATTATTTGAATTATAATTAACAATAATTATTGAAAGTTCCATTTTTTCTCCTGTTGTGTTACAATTTAATTTTTTTAAAATGCATCATTGTTTTTTACAATTATAATAAACGTTTTTAAAATTATTTTTATATCTAGAGATAAACTCCTAACTTTAATATACTCTAAATCTAACTCTACCATTTCTTTAAAACTTAGATTATTTCTTCCACTAACCTGCCAAAGTCCAGTGCATCCCGGTAATACCAGAAGACGTTGTTTATCATAAGTGGAGTACTGCTTTACTTCCCTTGGCAAAGGTGGCCTTGGACCTACTAAACTCATATCCCCTTTTAAAACATTCCAAAGTTGTGGCAATTCATCAATACTCATTTTACGTATAAATTTGCCCACTTTTGTTACTCTTGGATCGTCTCTTAACTTAAACATAGCTCCTTCAATTTCATTATATTTTAATAGATCTTTTAATCGTTCTTCAGCATCCGTTACCATTGACCGAAACTTATACATGTAAAACTCTTTTCCATTCTTCCCAACTCGTATCTGTTTGAAAAAAACTGTTCCTTTTGGATCTTCCATTTTAATAAGAACAGCAACAATTAAAAATAACCAAGATAAACAAATAAGACCAAGAGTGGCACCAATTACATCCATCCCACGTTTTAGTATGGTATAGACTTTTTTCTCTTCTAATATAATACTACTTTTAGCAGAAGAGGACTTTACAACCGTACTGGAAGCATAACCGGACTCAGCCATTACAAACTCCCCCTATTTTGTTTCCAAGGCGCTTGCACTTGTTTTTTCGATTATTCCTTTCATAATATTTAACAAATCTTGGCTGATCGTTTCATCTTGCAACGCCATTTCTATTTGAGATTGAATAAACCCTAGTTTTTCCCCAACATCATAACGCTTGCCTTCAAACTGATAAGCAAACACACGCTGGATTTGATTCAACTGCTGGATTGCATCTGTAAGCTGAATTTCCCCGCCTGCACCTTTTTCCTGTTTATCCAGGAACATAAAAATTTCAGGCGTCAGCACATAGCGGCCAATAATCGCAAGGTTGGATGGTGCCGTTCCCTGTTTCGGTTTTTCAACAAATGTTTCAACTTGATAGCGGCGGCCTTCTTTTGATGCAGGTGCAATAATCCCGTAACGGTGGGTTTCTTCTTCCGGTACTTCCTGGACGCCGATAACAGAAGATCGGGTCTGTTCATATTGATCGATGAGTTGTTTTAAGCATGGTGGATCGTTTTGGACAATGTCGTCGCCAAGCAGGACAGCAAATGGTTCGTCGCCGATAAAATTGCGCGCACACCAGACGGCATGCCCCAGACCAAGCGGTTCTTTTTGGCGGATATAGTGGATATTGGCTAAGTTGGATGAATAGCGGACTTTCTCTAGCAGGTCGAACTTTCCTTTTTCGGCAAGGTTTTGTTCGAGTTCCCAAGCGTTGTCGAAATGGTCTTCGATCGCCCTTTTCCCTTTACCGGTGACGATGATGATGTCTTCGATTCCGGATGCAACGGCTTCTTCGACTATGTATTGGATCGTTGGCTTATCTACAATCGGCAGCATTTCTTTCGGCATGGCTTTTGTTGCAGGCAAAAACCTTGTCCCTAAACCAGCGGCAGGAATAATCGCTTTTCTTACTTTTTTCATTGTCAGTACCCCCTTATGTTCATCAATTGTTAAGATTTCGTATGTATCCTATCCATTACAAATATCTTGAATTTCGAAATTTTACATTCTATACTTTTCAGGTGTAGAAATAGTGCAAATTAAAACCGGGCATCTAACCCGCCCTCACATCATACTTCCGACGACAAGCGTCTAAGGTGCTTAAAAACACCCACAGCATGACCGAGTGCCTCACGTGATAACGGATGGGAGACATGTCCGAAAAGCGCATCGCAAAACGATAAACCCACTAAAATACTTGGATTTTGTCCAGAAAAGAAAGCCGATTAAAACAGACCAAAAAGCTTCTTTTGTTTAATCGGCTGCGGGACTTCTCTGTAGATGTTTTGGCCGCTTACAAGCAGTTCGGCATTTTCCGTGAAGAAATAAAGCATATCCGCGCCGTATTTCTTTGTCACTTCGTCAACCGCTTCTTCCATTTTAAACGATCGGGTCGTCACATTGTGGGAATCTGAAGCAAGGAAATGGGTGAGGTTTGCTTCAATCAGCTGCTCGCTGAATTTTTTAATCTTTTTCCCGAACGCACCAATCAGGCTTGCCGCCGTAATTTGCGTCGCTGCGCCGTTATTCACCATTTCGAACAGGCGGTCCGGATGCTGCATCAGTTCGGCATTCCGTTCCGGATGGACAATGATCGGCACCAGACCCTTCACCTGGATATCGTATAAAAGCGTTTCGGCATAGCGCGGGACATGGCCGGACGGGAATTCAATAAAGAGGTATGAGGAACCGGCTAATGTTTGGATTTCCCCTTTTTCAAAATCCTCCAAAATTTCGCCGTATATGCGGTTTTCCTGCCCCGGCAGGATGGTTAAATCGATTTGTTCTTCTTTTAATCTCGCATTCAATTCGTCAACTTTTGAGACAATGTCCGTTTTGCGGTTTTCATATTTTCCATTCATATGGTGGGGGGTGGCGATGATCGTATCAATCCCCTGCGATACAGCCTGCTTCGCCATATCTAGGCTGTCATAAATCGTCTGTGCGCCGTCGTCAATTCCCGGCAAGATGTGGCAATGGATATCAATCATCGAAACCCCTCCAAATTTTCTTTCAAATGGAATTTCATTTCAATGTCGGCAATACTCTAAAAAAAATTATAGTCCAATTTTACCATTTTTCAACATTACTAGAAAGATTTTTGTGACAAAACCCTTCATTCTTTTCCATAATAGTAATAATAATGTGTATGCTGCGTTTTCTTGTTGTTCAGGACAACGCCGAGCAAATTGGCATTGGCTGCCTCAAGCAGTTCTTTCGCTTTTTTCACCGCATCCACTTCCGCTTTTCCGCTCGATACGACAAGAATCGTGCCGTCGCATTGGTTTGTCAGCACTTGCGCATCCGTTACCGCAAGAACCGGCGGTGTGTCCAGCAAAATGACATGGTATTCTTCTTTCGCTTCTTTTAAAAATTCCTTCATCGCCCGCGAGCTGAGGAGTTCTGCCGGGTTTGGCGGAATCGGGCCGCTCGGCAAGATATGCAGGTTTTCGACATCTGTTTTTGACACTGTCTCCCGCAGTGTACCCTGCTTTGTCAATACGGTTGTGAGCCCAAACGTATTCGTCATCCCGAATGTGTAATGAACGGTCGGGCGCCGCAAATCCGCATCGACAAGAAGCACCCTTTTCCCTTGCTGTGCAAAGACAACAGCGAGATTCGCGATAACTGTCGATTTTCCTTCTCCCGGGCCGCTTGATGTGACCATCAACAACTGCAAATCATTGTCGACGGATGAAAAACTGATGTTTGTCCGGATCGTCCGGAACTGTTCGGAAATCGGCGATGTCGGGTTTAGTTTTGCAATTAATTTCCTTCTTGTGTTCAACAGCTTTGTTTTCTTAGGCGCCAACAGTCTCAACCTTTCCCTTTGTTTTTTTTCCTGCACGCGTGGCGGTGTTTAACTCCTGGTCGTCAATCTGCCCGATCACCCCAAGGACAGGCAGTTCCAAAATCTGCTCAATGTCTTGTTCATCTTTAATGGTGTTATCCAAGTATTCAAGCAGGAAGGCGATCCCGATACCGATCATCAGGCCGACAACAAGCGCGATCGCAATGTTCAGGAGCGGTTTCGGCTGTACAGGTTTTTCTGCTACTTGTGCTTTGGAAATGATCGTGACGTTGTCCACTTTCATGATCTTTTTGATTTCGCTTTTAAACACATTCCCGATCTTATTGGCGATTTTTGCTGCCATATACGGGTTCGTGTCCCGGACTGTCAAGGTGAATACTTGTGAATTTTGCTCGCTGCTAACCGTAATTTTGCTGTTCAGCTCGTCGCTTGTCATTTTCAAGTTCAGTTCGTCAATCACTTTATCCAAAATGGCCGGGCTTTTGATAATGACATTATATGTGTTGACCAACTGCACATTTGTCTGTACGGCATTTGTTGTATACATCGATTGGTCATCGCTTGCTTTATTAACAAGGATCTGCGTAGAAGATTCATAGACAGGCGTTATGACAAAATAGGTGACAACGGCCGTTACGATCATGGCACCCAGTGTAACCAGCGCGATCATCGAGAGCCGCTTGCGCAAAACCTGCATGAGTTCTTTTAGACTGATTGTTTCTTCCATGTTTTCCTCCTTCAAAATATGCGGCATGATAGCGAAATTGATAGAAAACTACCGTACATTATACCATAATTTTCTTTAAAATTTGCTGTAAACTGGAATAATTTTAATGTTTTTGCTACAAGAAGTATTTAAGCATCAATCGGTGTCTATTCAAATCGTTTTCTGGCATTTCCTTCCTCAGGTTTTTGTTGTGCAAAATGGCGTTTTTTGTCATAATTTTTGTAGATTTGCAATGAAGTTTCATTTGCTGGAGGTTTTGTGCATGAAAATTTTGGCGACAATAATGTCGATCCTTGCCGCTGTTGTCGTGTTCGTGGCGGGGAATATGTACTGGGGATACAAGACAGATCCCAGCCGGTTTCAAGATTCGGCTGCGGAGGCAAAAGAAACGAAAAACACTTCGGAAACATCCGCGAAGATGGGAGCCGCGAAAACGTCGGAGAAGCCGAATACGGACTTCACCGCATACACCGCACACTGGCCGAGCAGGCCCGCACGGATTTTAAAGCCGCGATTAGCAAGGGACGTGCTTACAAGATCGCGATTGTCGGATCGGATGCAATGGGCATCGATTCAAACGGCTGGGGGCCGCAACTGAAGCAGGCGTTAAGGAAAGCGTACGGCAGCCATGTCCATGTTTCCCTTTTCGCCTATGACATGAATTCAGACGAGTTTATCCGTGAAGGGAAGTACAAAGATGTGGCGGATTTTCAACCGGATCTTGTGCTGTTTGAGCCGTTCATTTTGAACAATAACGGGGCTGTTGCGATGGAAAATCAGCTGAATGATATTAAGACTGCCGCAGCTGCGTGGAAAGATGCGGTGCTCCTGATCCAGCCGTCGTTCCCGCTGTACCAGGCGACGAACTATCCTGACCAGGTCGACCAGCTCGAGATGTTTACAAAAATGGAAGGTTATACTTATCTGAACCATTGGAAAAACTGGCCGGACCCAAACAGCGGGAAGTTTAAAGCGTATGTCAAGTTCGAAAACGGCGAACAAACCGCCCCGAGCGCAAAAGGCGTGAAAGTTTGGTACGAATATTTGCGTGATTATTTTATTGCGGATTGAATAAAGTGGCTATACCCAAAGCCCCTTTTAAGCAGAAATTTTTCAAGCATTGTCAGGACCGTTTTAGGCGTTTTTCCTCTAACGATCCTGACGTTGCTTCTCTGAATCATTTCTTTGGGGAATTTTTCCTCTAACAAGTCTTTTCCCACGGGGAAATTTTTGCTCTAACAGTTGTGAGATAACTTCTCTGAACCATTTCCTCGGGATGTTTTTACTCTAACGGTTGTAGCGGGGTTTCTAAAGTCCGTTCATGTGGAAACTTTTTACCCCAATG
Organism: Weizmannia acidilactici; assembly: GCF_008974225.1. Lineage (NCBI taxonomy): Bacteria > Bacillati > Bacillota > Bacilli > Caryophanales > Bacillaceae > Heyndrickxia > Weizmannia acidilactici. The sequence continues at coordinate 17,566 of NZ_BKZR01000035.1, forward strand.
GTTCTTACACCGCTTCTAAAGACCATTCACGAGTGAAATTTTTACTCCAATGGTTCTTACACCACTTCTAAGGAACGTTCACGTGGAAAACTTTCACTCCAACGGTTCTTACACCGCTTCTAAAGACCATTCACGAGTGAAATTTTTACTCCAACGGTTCTTACACTGCTTCTAAAGTCCGTTCACGAGAGTTATTTTTACCCCAACGGTTCTTACACCACTTCTAAAGAACGTTCACGTGGAAAACTTTCACTCCAACGGTTCTTACACCACTTCTAAAGAACATTCACGTGGAAAATTTTTACCCAAACGGTTCTTACACCACTTCTAAAGACCGTTCACGTGGAAAACTTTCACTCCAACGGTTCTTACACCACTTCTAAAGAACATTCACGTGGAAAATTTTTACCCAAACGGTTCTTACACTGCTTCTAAAGTCCGTTCACGAGAGTTATTTTTACCCCAACGGTTCTTACACCACTTCTAAAGACCGTTCACGCAAGAAATTTTTACTCCAATGGTTCTTACACTGCTTCTAAAGACCATTCACGAGTGAAATTTTTACTCCAATGGTTCTTACACCACTTCTAAAGACCGTTCACGCAAGAAATTTTTACTCCAATGGTTCTTACACTGCTTCTAAAGTCCGTTCACGTGGAAAACTTTCACTCCAACGGTTCTTACACTGCTTCTAAAGACCATTCACGTGGGTTGATTTTACCCCAATGGTTCTTACACCGCTTCTAAAGTCCGTTCACGAGAGTTATTTTTACCCCAATGGTTCTTACAGGCCTTCTAAAGAACGTTCACGAGGGTTGATTTACCCCAACGGTAGTGACACAGCTTCTCTGAACCATTTTCTCGGGGAAATTTTACTCCAAAGGTCCCGCCGGCTCGCTTTTCCCGCAGGGGTCGCGTAAATTTTGCGCAACAATCTCGAATGATCACATTTACCTTACATAAAAAAGGGGTGCCCCGGGTCTTTTGGGACAGCCCCTTTTTGCTCAACTTTGTTGTATTTGTTTTTTGATCTTCTCAAGCGCCCCTTTCCGCCATTTTTTGATGGCGCTGATCGATTTGCCTTCAATGACGGCGATTTCGCCTGGTTTCAGCTGCAGGTAAAAGGTGGCGACAACCCATTTTTTCTCGTTTTCCGTCAAGCCGTCGCAATAGCTGAGCAGCGTTTCGAGCTCAAGCGGCGGGCGCAGCGACATGTCCGTCTCCACGCTCCAAAATTCTTCCTTCGGGTAAACAACCGTCTCATCCTCTTTCCTGGCTTTCGCGAGCGCCGTCAGCATTTTCCCGCGGATTGTCGCATACGCATAGCCCGTAAATGACCCTTTGTCTTCCTGCATATTTTGATAAGCTTCCCAAAGGGCAATGAGGCCGATCTGCTCAAACTCATCCACATTTTTATAAATGCGGAGCCTGCGGATCATGTGGTAGATCATCGGCCGGTATTGCTCCAATACTTCTTCAAAACTTTCCATTTCGCTTCCCCTTTTGGAAAGCGCGCTTTCCTTGAATTCCCGGGTTGCCTATACAATACCAGGCATGCGCGGGGCTTTCGAACGGCCTTTTTTGAAACTTTCCGCCCGGATTTTTGAAATTTTCCCAGGGGAAATTTGAAATTTTACAGGGGAAAATATGAGATTTTAGTAGAATTTTGGATGGAAGAATATTACCTTTAATAAAAAAAATAACAAAATTGTAAATTAATACTTTTCAAATAGGAAATTTGGATTATAATATAGGTGTATCCTATTTGGGGAAGCATCGGAGAAATGAAAAATCCATTAGAAAATGCCCCTTTTTAAATATGGAGGTGGAGTTGGTATAGGTGTTTGGCCAAACACGTCTGTTGCACCACGAATATCACCTTGTTGTAAGATACATTCCTCCCCTGGGGGCAATCATTCAAGGGGGAACATATGCATGTACATTGAGAAAAACCATTATCTTATCAATCAAGGTACTTATGCACTGGTTGCATCCTATAACGAAATTTACCAAACCATCATTTATGATCAAAAAGGGACCTTTTATTCCCAAAAAAGAAAGATTGATATTTTAAATGAGGCTTGTATGCACTACAGGATGTGCAATTACGATGGGTCCGTAAAAGCCATGAGAAAGATTTTCGGTTATAACAAAACGCCAGTCATGATTGGAAAACATGGCATTATCGCCACGCCGACAAAATCCGCAAAATCCTATGATTGCCAGTTCATATTTCTTGCGAATGTCCTTTTCTATGAAAAGACACCGGACGGGCTTTTTGTTGAGTTCCCGAATCATACGAGGCTGAAACTGAACTGCTCCGAGTATACTTTCCTTGAGCAGTGCAAACGCACAACAAACTGTGCGAATTATTATTACTTCGGCCTAACATACATACCACCAAAACAGAATAAAAAGAACATTTAACGATTCCTCCGGCACGGGATGGGGATCCCTTTTCGTGCTTTTTTTGATTGTATATGTGAAGTTGCGCACAAAATGGTGGGAGATTTCATTTTGCGTTCACCGGCGCTCAGCCGGGGAATATGAATGGTGAACAAATGGGATAAAGACTCCATGGTGGACAGCTGAAAGGAAAAGGCAATCAATTGAAAGGGGAAGCGAAAGAGGCCCGGGGCGAAATGACAGGCGATGCGGAAAAGGAGAACCTGACAAAATGAAAAGCGAAGCACGGACACGCTCGGCGGCGCAAAAGACCGGACCTCCCGAAAACGGACATTAATGGCCCATGTCCCTGCCTTTCAGATAGATTCCAAGCCCGGAATCCGGTGCACTACCGGTTCTGGGCTTTTACATGCGTAGATATTTCCGCGGAAATATCCTGATTTTTGTCGAGATCCGGCTTACCGCGGCAGCCGGATGTTGAGAATTGATGAACCATCCCGGGTTCGAACGTGGGCATTTACGGGGGCGGCTGAAATAGCTGCGATTTTAAAACGTAATTTTTTGAATTTTTAAATCAATTAACCGGTATACTCATACTCTTCACTTCCAGGCCGCAATGTCAAGCTGCTGATCCTTATTAAACAACCGTGGGTAGATGAGAAACCCGAGAATAATGGCTGTCAGTGACGCAGCCGACAAGATCATGAATATGATCAAGAGTTGGAAGCGGACGGCCTGGATCGGGTCGGCGCCGGCAATGATTTGCCCGGTCATCATGCCCGGCAGCTGGACAAGCCCGATCGTCCGCTGGCTTTCCACCGTCGGGATCAGGCTCGCGCGGATCGACTGCTTCAGCACCGGGTAAATCGCCTGCTTGGGCGAGCCCCCGAGCGACAACACAAGCGCCACTTCGTCTTTCCGCATATTGATTTCACCTTTTAACCGGTTGAGAAATAGATTGGCAATCACCATTGAGTTTCCGATGATCATGCCGCTGATCGAAATGATGTACTGCGGCGTGGCCGGCACGATCTTTAGCCCGAGCAGAAAAGCTTGCGTAACGGCTTCGGAGATCGTGATCGCCAAAAAGATGTTCCAGAAAATATGCGGCAGCCCCTTCCCCCTTTTGGCGGCATTTCCTGTGGCAACCGCAATCATGATCAAGAGCATCAGCAGGATCACCCACACCCGGTCGAACCCGAACACCGCTTTTAAAATATAGCCGACAATGAGCAGCTGGATTGCCGCACGGATGCTCGTGACGAGCAGGTCACGCCCGAGCCCGAGCTTAAATCCGGCCGATAAAAACAGCGCGATCATGACAAAACTGAAACTGAGCAAAACGGTTATGAGATTCATTGGCTTTCCCTCTTTGCCGCTAAAAATTGTTTCGCCTCTTCGGTTTGCGGGCCTGCAAAAAATTCGCGCGCCGGACCGGATTCAATTAATTTCCCGTCAATGATGAGAAACACGCGGTCCCCGACCCGTTCCGCCTGCGCCAAATCGTGGGTGACCCACAAAATGGTCGTATGCCGCTCCCGGTTGATGCGCACAATCAGGTCCTCAACCCCGCGCGCGGCGTTGGCATCGAGCGCGGATGTAATTTCATCGAGCAGCAAAACATCCGGTTCGTTGACGAGCGTGCGGGCTAGCGACAATCTTTGCCGCTGCCCGCCGGAGAGCTCCTTCGCTTCCCTTGTCAGCAGATTTTTTGGCAATCCAACATATTCCATATATTGTTCGGGGTTTTCGAGCTCCTTGCCGCGCAGTTTGGCAGGAAGCGACAAATTTTCAAATGCGGTCCCGGCAAGCATCGGCGGCGATTGGAACGCAATGCCGACGCGGCGCCTCAATTCCTGTGCATTCCATTCGCGCACCTCTTTCCCTTGGACGCGCACCTCGCCTTCATCCGGCGTGATCAGTAAATTGCACAAGGAAAGCAGCGTGCTTTTCCCTGATCCGGACGGGCCGATGATCGTAAGGATCTCCCCTTTTTGCACTTCCCCGGTGATGTTTTTTAAAACACGGACCGTTTCGTTGTGATGGACGAATGATTTGCTGACGTTCTGGAATGAGATTTCCGGCTGGTTCATCTTTGCTTCAACCCCGCATCGTCATTTTGTTTGCATAGTATCAGTATGCACCGAATTGTGTATTTTTTCCATGGGAATGTTTCGCGTGGAACAAGCAAAGCAGGGGGGCCGGAGATGGGCGCCTGTCCCCGGATATGAATATTTGGCGATTCGGCGGGAATTTTGTCTGTTCCCGAAAGAACTTGCTTGATCTTGGGGTGAATCTTCTCTGTTTTCGGGAGAATCCTGTTCCCAGGCGAGAATATTTGGCGGTTCGGCGGGAATTTTGTCTGTTCCCGGGAGAACTTTTTTGGTCTTAGGGTGAATCTTCTCTGTTCCCGGGAGAACTTTTTTGGTCTTAGGGTGAATCTTCTCTGTTCCCGGGAGAACTTTTTTGGTCTTAGGGTGAATCTTCTCTGTTCCCGGGTGTCCGGACATCCCCGAAAAAAATATGTAATGAGTGGGGCAGTAGCCCACTCGTTTTTAAAAGGGGAAATGGGAATGATGAAACTTGGACGCGTCGTGATCAAGGAAGAACTTGTTGCCTTAACAGGGGATTACAAGCTTGCGATTGTGTTGAACCAAATGCTCTATTGGTCGGAAAGGGTTGCCGATTTCGACAAATTTCTTCTGGAGGAAAAGAATCGCATGCGCATGGCGAACATGGATCCATCCTGTTTGGAGCTTCGCCACGGCTGGATTTACAAAAAAGCGGATGAACTGGCGAAAGAATGCATGATGACAAACTCCGAAGCTACCATGCGCCGGTATTTGGACAAGCTGTGTGAACACAACTGGCTGTCGAAACGGACCAACCCGAAATACCGCTGGGACAAAACGCTGCAATACCGGGTGAATGTTTCGGTGATTCAGCGCGATCTCGCAAAACTGGGTTATTTTTTGGAAGGTTACAAATTGCCGTCTTTTGAGAATGACGGCCCGGATTTTCAAATTGAAAGTCTGGACTTTCAATTTGAAAATTCGAATGGGCAAAATGAAAATACATACTTTCAAAATGACGATTCAGACTTTCACGATGAAAGTGCAATACCAGAGACTACTTCAGAGACTACTACAGAGATTACTCCAAAGATTACTTCTTTCGCAGATACAAAGAAAGCGATCTCGTTTTTTGAACAACACGGGTTTGGCACAGCTGGATCTTATGTAGCATCAAAGATTTATTGTTGGTGTGATGATTTATCGGTGGAGCTTGTTATTGAAGCAATGAAAATAGCGGTGGAACGCGGTGTGTCCAGCTGGAAATATTGCGAAACGATCTTAAGGGACTGGGCAGGGAAAAAGGTGAAAACAGTGGAGCAGGCGCGGGCATTGAAATATAAAAAACAGCGGCCCGTACATTCCGGAATACGGAGGAAAGAAGTGCTGCCTGACTGGTTTTCGGAATTCGAAAACAGTATTTCCCGCAGCGCTGCACCGCAGGAAAAAAGCCCTGCGGAAATCGAAGCCCTGCGGAAGCGCCTTGAAAAAGTGAGGGAGTGGTATCGGAAAGCGTGATTGGGCGGATCGGCTTGATGCACGAGGGTTATCACGGATTTAGTGTCTGTTGCGGGCAAAATTTGAAGCACATTGATCTTTAGCACCGATCTTAAGGGGCAAAAGCAACAATGCTTCGCGTTTCATTGCAAAATTTGCAGCGCTATGGGCTTTTTAGAGCGGCTATAAGGGCCAATTCATTGCAAAATTTGCAGCGCTATGGGCTTTTTAGAGCGGCTATAAGGGCCAATTCATTGCAAAATTTGCAGCGTTTTTGCAAAGATCTTATGACCATTTCGAACCGCAATATGTGCTTTTGGCATGCGTTCCGGTTCCGGACATGATTCATTGCTGATCTGGCATGACTTTTTTCCATAAGTGACATCAATTAACGTCTAAAAAATCCCAAAGCGGGCGCGCGTCCCGCTTTAGGATTTAAACAGCAAAGTATCTGGCTTCCGGGTGCGAGAAGACAAGGGCCGTAACGGCGGCTTCCGGTTCCATCATGTAGCCTTCGGTCAGGTGGAGGCCGATTTTTTCCGGTTCGAGCAGTCTGAACAGTTTGGCCTGGTCCTCGAGGTTCGGGCAGGCCGGGTAGCCGAATGAGTAGCGCTGGCCCTGGTATTTGGCGGCAAAGCGCTGCTGCATCGTGAAGCCGGCCGGGTCCGGGAAGCCCCATTGGTCACGCATCAGTTCGTGCAGGCGCTCGGCGAAGCCTTCTGCCGTTTCAAGGGCGAGCGCCTGAAGGGCATGGCTTTTGAAGTACTCGCCTGCTTCCTTCAAATACCTAGCAAAGTGGCGGATGTTTTTGCCGGCGACGACCGCGAACATGCCGACAAAATCGACCACACCGCTGTCGACGCTCTTTACATAATCGGCGAGGCACAAAAAAGGCGGCTTAATCTGACGCGGGAACGTGAACCGCTCCAATACGCAGAGTGATTTCGGATCCAGCGGTTCGCGCCGGTCGAACGGTTCTTGTGCTTCATAAATGATCAAATCGTCGCCGTCTGACTGCGCCGGGAAAAACTGATAGACGGCGGACAGCTGGAGCAACTTTTCTTCCTTGACCCATTCGCGCAGTTCGTCAACCTGCGTTTTTAGGCGGACGGCGCGTTCGTTGCCTTCTGCGAGCAGTTTTTCAACGCGCCCTTTCAAGCCCAAATGGTGGCCGAGGAGCATTTGCATATTGACATACGGCTCGATATGGGCGAGCGGATAGTTGCGCAGCACATGCCGTTTTAAATCGGGCGGCTGGTACACGGGGGCGTCTTTGGAAATCCCGGAACGGCGCGGGACCGCGTTAACGGCCGTACCCACCGGTTTTGCCGCTGTCCCCGGGCCGTCACTGCGCTGGGCGGTGAGCTCCGCTTCCAATACGCTGCGTTCGTTTTCGTCCTGCAGCCGGTTGGCGAGGGAGAGGCCTTCCATCGCATCTTTTGCATAAAGGACAAGGCCGTCGTATTGCGGCGCGATTTTATTGACGGTGAATTTTCGCGACAAGGCCGCGCCGCCGACCAAAATCGGCTGGCGGATCCCCGCTTCTTTCAGGTCCTGGGCTGTAACGACCATTTGCTGAGCGGATTTTACAAGGAGCCCTGATAGCCCGATTACATCCGGTTTTTCTTTTTGCACGGCCTGGATCAGATCTGCCGGTGCGACTTTGATGCCGAGATCGACAACCTTATAGCCATTATTCGACAAAATGATGTCGACAAGATTTTTGCCGATGTCATGGACGTCGCCTTTTACCGTAGCCAGGATCACTTTCCCTTTCGTGCTCGTTTCGCTTTTTTCCATAAAAGGTTCCAAAAAGGCGACTGATGCTTTCATCACTTCGGCACTCTGCAAAACTTCTGCGACAATGAGCTGGTTATCGTTAAACAGGCGACCTACTTCCGCCATTCCATCCATAAGCGGGCCGTTGATGATCGCAAGCGGGTCCGGGTACTCTTTGAGCGCCTGTTCAAGGTCCTGAATCAAGCCCTCTTTCGTGCCCTCGACGACATAATTGGCAAGCCGTTCGGCAAGCGTCATCGTTTCTACAGCAACTTTTTTCTCCAGCGTTTTGCCGCGGTAATGTTCCGTAAACGCGGCGAGCGCTTCGTCTGACGTTTCAAATAGCAGCTTCTCGGCCATCTTCACGTTTTCTTCCGGAATGGAGGCAAAGCGCTCGAGTTTTTCCGTATTCACGATTGCATAATCAAGCCCGGCTTTCGTGCAATGGTAAAGAAAAACCGAGTTCAGCACTTCGCGTCCGGCTGGCGGCAGACCGAAAGAAACATTGCTGATGCCGAGGATCGTCTGGCATTCCGGGAACGCTTCTTTAATGAGGCGGATGCCTTCGACCGTTTCTTTCGCGGCGCCGAAATACTGATGGTCGCCGGTGCCGGACGGGAACACGAGCGGGTCGAAAATCAAATCATGCGGTTCAAGGCCGTATGTATGGACGAGCAGATCATAGGAGCGGCGCGCGATCTCAAGCTTCCGTTCGGCAGTGACCGCCATTCCCTTTTCATCGATCGTGCCGACGACAACGGCACCCCCGTACCGTTTCAGGAGCGGCACGACTTTTTCAAACCGTTCCGTCCCGTTCTCCAGGTTGATCGAGTTGACGATACTTTTCCCTTGGCAGTACGTAAAAGCTTTTTCGATCACTTTTTCGTCCGTCGAGTCAATCATGAACGGGACTTTCACTTTTTTGACAGCGATCGAGATAAAATGTTCCATATCCTCGATTTCGTCACGGTCCGGGTCGGCGAGGCAGATGTCGATGATCTGGGCGCCGTTTTTCACCTGCGTGCGTGCAATTTCGCTTGCTTCTTCAAACTTGCCTTCCGCGATCAGCCGCCTGAATTTGCGCGAGCCGATGACGTTTGTGCGTTCGCCGACAAAAATCGGGCGCATCGATGGGTCGTCGTAAATGAACGGCTCGATCCCTGAGACGGCGTGGTGCTTCACGTGGTTCGGCTTGCGCGGCGGGATACCGGCGAGCGCTTCGTTCAAGGCGGCGATGTGGGCAGGCGTTGTCCCGCAGCAGCCGCCCGCGATGTTGAGCCAGCCTTTTTCGGCGAAGCCTTTCATTTTGGCGGCAAGCGACTCCGGCGTTTCGTGGTAATGCCCTTCTTCATCTGGAAGGCCGGCGTTCGGGTAGCAGCTCACGGCAGTTTTGGCGAGACCTGCGAGCGTGCGGATCGAATCAGCCATAAACTCGGGGCCGGTTGCGCAGTTGAGCCCGACCGAGACTGGGTGCATATGCTCGACAGAAATGTAAAAGGCTTCAATATTTTGGCCGGCGAGCGTCGTCCCCATCGGTTCGATCGTCCCGGAGATGAGAAGCGGCAGTTTTTTTCCGGTTTCATGAAAAGCATCCGTGATCCCGAGGAAGGCGGCTTTTACATTTAAAAGGTCCTGCGACGTTTCGACAAGAAGCACATCGACCCCGCCTTTGATCAGCCCGCGGGCCTGTTCCTGGTAGGCAGCTTTGAGCGCAGCAAAAGTCGTACCGCCCGTGACAGATAACGTCTTTGTCGTCGGGCCCATCGCACCGGCGACAAAACGCGGCTGCTCCGGTGTGGAATATCTTTCGGCGGCCTGTTTCGCAAGGCGGGCCGCTTCGGTATTGATTTTTTCGGCGAGATGCCTGAGATTGTATTCGTCCAGGACGATCGAGGTCGCGCCGAATGTGTTCGTTTCGATGATGTCGGCCCCCGCTTCCAAATACGCTTCGTGGATGGACCGGATCACATCGGGCGCGGTCAATGTCAAGCATTCATTGCAACCCTCGTACGCTTCGCCGCCGAAATCTTTTGCGGAGAGGTGCTGCTGCTGAATCATCGTCCCCATCGCCCCGTCGAGAATGAGAATCCGTTTTTCGAGTTCCTGTTCAAACAATGTCTGCCCCATGGAAAAGTTCCCCCTTTGTTTTTGAATGTGCGTGCAAGTATGGGTAAGGCGGCGCGCGTATATTTTCAATCCCGGCGCTGTGGGTTTTTCTTTATCATTTCTAAAGACCGTTCAGGATGTATGTTTTGCCCGAACGTACTTTATAAGGGTGCTATGGTTCATTCATTGAGCAATTCTTTGTCCGAATGTACCTTATAAGGCTGCTATGGTTCATTCATTGAGCATTTCTTTGCCCGAACGTACCTTATAAGGCTGCTAACGTCCGTTCATTGGGCATTTCTTTGTCCGAACGTACTTTATAAGGCTGCTATGGTTCATTCATTGGGCATTTCTTTGTCCGAACGTACCTTATAAGGCTGCTAACGTCCGTTCATTGGGCATTTCTTTGTCCGAACGTACCTTATAAGGCTGCTAACGTCCGTTCATTGGGCATTTCTTTGTCCGAACGTACTTTATAAGGGTGCTAACGTCCGTTCATTGGGCATTTCTTTGTCCGAACGTACCTTATAAGGCTGCTATGGTTCATTCATTGAGCATTTCTTTGCCCGAACGTACCTTATAAGGCTGCTAACGTCCGTTCATTGGGCATTTCTTTGTTCAAACGGTCTTTAAAATGCTTTGAGCGGGACAGTTCCAATAAACGACTATTGGGAAAGCACCTTTTTCTTTCATATGGATAAAAATCGCGCGCTCAAACAATCCCTGCGCCGCGGGCTTTTTCCTCCTTGGCGTGAATGTAGCGCGTGCATTCCACTGTCAAATCATAGCGGTCGAGCGGCGTAATCAAGTAAATGCCGTTGAAATACCCAAGCGCGGCGTCGATCAGGCTGCGGCTGATGGCGAGGCTTTCTTCACGCGCTTTGAGCGGGTCGCCCTGCGTTTTTTCCATCGCCGTTAAAATTTCATCCGTAAGCGTGATGCCCGGCACTTCGTTGTGCAGGAAGTTCGCGTTCCGGTAGCTCGTGAGCGGCATGATGCCAAGGTAGATCGGCGCGTCCAGATGCTTGGTCGCTTCATGCACCTGTAAAATTTTTTCCTCGCTAAAAACCGGCTGGGTGATAAAGTAATCGGCGCCGCTTCGGATTTTACGCTCGAGCCGGCCGACCGCTTTGTCGAGGTTACGGACATTCGGGTTAAACGCGGCCGCGACGGAGAAATTCGATTTCCTTTGCAGCGATTTGCCGGAGTAAGAGATGCCTTCGTTGAACTGCTTGATCATCGCGATCAGGTCCATCGACGATAAATCGTACACGCTTGTCGCCCCAGGGAAGTCACCGATTTTCGACGGGTCACCCGTGACGGCGAGCACTTGGTCAATCCCGAGCGCGGCAAGCCCCATCAAGTGCGACTGCAGGCCGATCAAGTTGCGGTCGCGGCACGTAATATGGACGAGCGGACGGATGCCGTGCTTTTCTTTTAAAATCGCGGCAATTGCGATGTTGCTGATGCGCGGGCTTGCAAGCGAGTTATCCGCCATCGTGAGTGCGTCAATGCCGGCATCGTGCAGTGCTTTTGCCCCTTCGAAAAAGCGTTCGGTGCGCAGAGTTTTCGGCGTATCGAATTCAACAATAATGGACCGCCGTTTTTTCGCGATTTCATGGAGCGGCGGTTCGCGGTGCTGCGCGGTCACGGCGATCTCGATTTTCGGCGGGCGTACCGTTTTTTCCGGGCGTACCGTTTTTTCGGTGACCGGTGCGAGGCCTTTGATCCCTTCTGCAATCGCTTTAACATGTGCCGGGGTTGTGCCGCAGCAACCCCCGATCAAGCGGACGCACTGCTCGACAAGTTTTGCGGCGCATGTTTTAAAATAATCGGCGTTATTCGTGAACGTGACCCTGCCGTCCTCGTAATCTAAAAGGCTCGCATTCGGGTAAGCGGACAAATAGGCATGCTCCGGGAGCGGAATTTCCTCAAACGACTGGATCATATGGTGCGGACCAAGCCGGCAGTTCAGACCGATCACGTCGGCGCCGCGGTTTTCGAGTTCTTTGAAAGCTTGCGCGACCGGGGTGCCGTTTTGCAATACGCCCGGTTCGACAAGCGAAAACTGGGCGATGACCGGGACGTCTGCCTCTTTTTTGGCAATGTCCACGACCGTAAATAATTCTTCCGCGTCAAAATACGTTTCGAGCAAAAGCGCGTCCACCCCTTCGCTCAGGAGGTGGAAAATTTGCTCGCGGAATGTGCGCTTGATTTCCGGGAGTGTGGCTTCTGTTTTGCGGTGTCCGCGGATGCCGCCGACCGTTCCGAGGATAAACGTTGATGGATTTGCGGCCTGTTTGGCGATACGGACCGCTTCTTTGTTGATATCGCTCACTTTTTCCTCGAGACCGTACTGGGCGAGCTTGATGTAATTGGCGCTGTAAGTATTTGTTTGGATAACGTCCGCCCCCGCTTCGATGTAAAAGCGGTGGATCGCGTGGATATCATCGGGATGGGTTAGGTTGAATTCCTCGTAACACGTGTCGGCGCCATACGCATACAGCAGCGTCCCCATCGCCCCGTCCGCAACAAGTATGCGGTTTTGCAGCGTTTCAAGAAGGTCCAATGGTTTACACTCCTTTTTGATGGTATGAAAAAAGCCCCCTGGGAAAAGGAGGCGCGATTTTACAAAGTGTCTCCTTATCTATCAGGCATGCCTGTTGGATTTAGCACCGGGCCGGATGGCTGGTTGCTGAGGTTTCACTGGGCCAAGTCCCTCCACCTCTCTTGATAAGGGTATTCAGCTGAACGTGCGTAATATTTCGATTTATTTATACTTTACACTTATTCTGATGCAAGGACAAGGGGGAATTTTTATATCTGAAAAGCGTTTGGTGAATGGATTGTGGAACTTTCTGTGCGGCGGCCGTTTGGAATGGATTTCCTCTTTTTGACGTTTCTTGCGCTATCCAGTATAATGGATTGCGGCAATTTTTAATGATATCTCTTTCCTTAATATATTAGGGAAATATTGAGGACGGGAGTGATTGCGCATGATCCGGCAATTGGAGATGAAAAACAGTGCGGCGGCTTCTGCTGTGTGGGCGCTGCAAATTCCGGCCTATAAAAAAGAAGCCGGACTGATCGGTTTTGACGGGATCCCCCCGCTTAATGAGCGGGTGGAAGATTTAATGGCGAGTACGGAAAAGTTTTATGGGTATTTCGTTGGGGAAAAGCTTGCCGGTGTGGTTTCAGTTGAACGGACGGGCGATTGTGTCATGATCTGTCGGCTGTTTGTCGGGGAACATTTTACCCGCCGCGGGATCGCGCGCAAACTGCTGGAATTTGTGCTCAGCCTGCCCGGCGCCGGCCGGTTTGAAGTGAGTACCGGCGAAAAAAATATCCCGGCTGTCTCGCTGTACTTGAGCATGGGTTTTACGGAGACGGGGAGAACCGAAGTTGCGGACGGGGTTTGGTTGGTGCGGTTCAGGCTTTGATTTTGGTTTGTGAAAAATTTCTCGGATTATCAAAAAGGAGACATCTCTTCCCTGCTTTTTCTTCCTTTCGCTGATTCTTTGCATCTTTCCGCTGATTTTTTTGGCCTTACTGCCGATTTATTGGTCAAGTCCGCTGATTTCTCCCAAGGTTCCGCTGATTCTTCCTATGGTTGGATGGGAGACAGCCGGAGTTTTAGAGTTGTACACGGGATGTCCCCTTTTCCTTTGCTTTTTCTTTCACTGTTTTCTCTAATTCCGTAATCGGATAGGTCGAACGATATGTTCGCTTAGTATCTTTCACCGCTAAAGAATAAAAAATAAGGGGGACTTCCATAGCCCCCAATTATTCCTCATCCAAAAACTTCTTAATTTCTTCTGTATTTTTTGCTTTGTCCACTTCCAGGACGGCGCCGACTTCCGGATAGTAGGCATCGGTATAAGTGCCCGCAATTGGAACTGTCATGGTTTTCACCTTAAGGTTTTCGCCGAGCACCACGTCTTTCACCAACGCGAGAATGTCCATTTTACTCATATTTGTGGAAAGGTAAGGCTGAATCGTTCCAAGCAGTTTTGGTGCTTTGGCAAGGCCGTTTACGCTGAATACTTCTTTTTGAAGCGCTTTTAACACTTTTTGCTGGCGTGCAACCCGGCCGAAGTCGCCTTGTGCGTCTTTTCTGAAGCGTGCGTAGGCGAGCAGTTCTTTCCCATGCATGAGCTGTTTGCCCGGGTAAAGCGTCATGCCAATGTTTTTCGACATTTTATGTTCCACATTGATCTCGATGCCCTGTGGAGCCAAAGTGTCGACAATTTTCACGAAGCCTTGGAAATCCACAAGCACGTAATACTGCACATCGATGTCAAAATTGGCTTTGATTGTTTTTCTCAGCAGTTCAACGCCGCTTTTCTGGTTGTCTAAATTGCCCAGATAATAGGCAGTATTGATTTTATAGTTTTTATAACCCGGGATTTCCGCATAGATATCCCGCATGATTGAAACGAGTTTGACCTGGTTCTTTTTCGGGTCATACTGGGCAATCATAATGGTGTCCGTTCTGGAATCTTCTTTGCCTCTCCTATCGATCCCGAGCAGCAAAATATTGGTTCGGCCATTGGCATCTTTTTTTCCATTAAACTCTAAATTATCCATATTCAAGGCATCGCCCGGTTTCGTTTGGTGGACGCCTGCGTAATATTGATAGGCTGTATATCCCGCTCCGGTTACGATCAGCAATAAAAAGAGCAAAAGAAAAACCCTGCGCCAACGGACTTTTGCCCGTCTCTTCTTCCTATTCGATACTCTTGATTCCATAGAATCCCTCTTGTTTTTATAGTCTGTCTTCATTATTATTATCTAAAAGCCGCGTTTTGTCACGAGTATTTTGCTGGAATTTTGTTTTTCTTGTCGAAGGGATTCTGTTTGTAAAAATTTACATAAACTTTATATAATGTTAAAAATCTTTTAACAGTGGCTTGGTATGATGCTTTTGTGCAGGGATAAGCCGCAGATAGGCGTCCACTTGAACGTGCCTTATCTCAGCTGTTTGAGCTTGTTTTTCTTAGAGCTAATCCCCCTTTTTTGCCGCCTGCTAGATGCCGGCGGTTTTTTATAGATTTTTTATCTTGATTTTAAGGATTTTTTAATTATCGGCAAGTATACTCAAAAATGTAAGGAGGCAGTGGTTAACCCCCCAGTGCCAGTGCCTCCCACTTTTCACAACTTTATACTAATCCCCTTTACCCCGCCGCCTGCCCTTGTGCGGCGGTTTTTTATTGTTTAAGAGGTGTTAAGAATTTTTTAATTTGCCCCTTGTATACTTATTCTCGTAATTAGGCAAGTGAGTAAACCTAGCCCTTACGCTTTTTCATAACTTGATACCCCCTTTTTGATCGTTGCTTTTCGCTGCGTTTTTTTATTTCGATCTTAAACAGCGTTAAAGTTTTTTTAATTCAGCGCTTGTATACTTGTCTTATCACTAAGGTAGTGAATCACACTTTTTCTCAACTCCCCCTTTTCCGTCCGTCTGCTTGATGCAGGCGGTTTTTTTATGTATGTTAAGGATTTTTTTATCTGTGTGTTGTATACTTGTTTTGTAAAGGCAGTGAGCACAAACAGCCCTTTACTTTCTTAATCCCCTTTTAGCCGTCTGCTTCGTGCAGCGGTTTTTTTATGATTCCGTGGGGCATTAAGACTTTTTTAATACTGCGCTTGTATACTTGTCTTTGTAATAAGGCAAGTGAGCTTACTAAGCTTACACTTTTTCATAGCTAACCCCCTTTTTTGACCGTTGCTTTTCGCAGCGGTTTTTTTTATTTCGATCTTAAACAGCGTTAAGGTTTTTTTAATTCAGCGCTTGTATACTTGTCTCATCACCAAGGTAGTGAATCACACTTTTTCTCAACTCCCCCTTTTCCGTCCGTCTGCTTGATGCAGGCGGTTTTTTTGATAAATCCTGATCCCTGCCAAGTCCGCTCGGGTTGCAAGCAGGCCCGTTTCATGAAACATAAATATAAGCTCTCTTCTTTCTCATGTAAAAGGCCCCCTTTACATAAGAAACTTTGCTCGAACGGCCATGGGCAGCAAAAGCGGGGCATCTGAAAAATCCGTAAACTGCTATTGCGACAGGCGCTTCATTATTCATTCATTCTTCGGTTGTAAACAACTCTCGACCAAAAGAAAATTGCACAGCCGATTAATAAAATTGTCAATTGCCATCCAGAGTCATCTTTGGTAAAAAAATCATATAATGACCAAATTCAAAGTGCTACAGTATAAAATATAAATCCATATTTTGCAGATTGGTCGCTCTGATATTTTTCCATTTCATCAACTTTTCTGAATTTAATTATTGTTCCTCCCCATAATAAAATAATTTTTCAATTTGTGTGTTCAGATGAATTGATAACTTAAATGCCAAAGCCAGACTCGGGTCATATTTGTTATTTTCAATGGCATTTATGGTTTGTCTTGTCACTCCACATTTATTTGCAAGTTCCTCTTGTGACAGCTTTAAATGTTTTCGTATGTTCCTAATATTATTCTTCAATTCAACCACCTAAAAAGTAAAAAACTCTTTACATTTACGATTCTAATTTATTTCTCAAAAATGTCAAATGTATTTTACATTTTTTAAAATGCAAAAAGCAGGGGTATTCACTTCCCCTGCTTTTTGCACCAACCAGTAGTCAGGATCTTTTTTTCTTCCGGTACATGGAAAAGGCGATATAGGCAATGATGACGATGACTGCGATGGCGCCGACCGGCTTGACGTAAGGCGCGGCAGCTTCATCGATTTGCGCCCAGTTCGATGCGAGGCGCTCGCCGAGAAAGATAAACAGCACCGACCACGGGATAGTGGCAAGCAGCGTGTAAAAAATAAATTTTGCATACGACATTTTCGCAATGCCGGCCGGGATCGAGATCGCTTGGCGGATGACCGGGATGAAGCGCCCTGTAAAAATCACGCCAGCCCCGTATTTATTGAACCACTTTTCGGCGACATCAATATGCCTTTCATGAATGAGCAGATATTTTCCGTATTTTAACAAAAACGGGCGGCCGCCGTATGCGCCGATCCAGTATAAAATCAGCTGGGCAATCAAAATGCCGAATGTACCTGCCGCAATGGCGCCGAAATAATTGATTTCCCCTTTTGAAATTAAATAACCGGCATATGCCAGGACGATTTCACTCGGAATGATTTCGATCGCCAGCCCGATGGCAACGCCGAAATAACCTAAATCTGCAAGTGTTGTCAACATCTGCGTGACAAAATCTGAGAACATTTTTCCCCTCCAAAATTTGCTTTTCAACCACTCTTCCATCATACCGATTTTTCATATGATGTGGAAGATCTCCAGCAGCAAAATATTCAATCCGAGCCAAACGCCGCCGAACACGTACCCGCCCGCGATGTTGCTCGGGACTTCAAGGCCGAAAAAGATATGGCTGACGGCCGCAAACAAAAGGACGGCAAGCAAAAGCACATCCATAAACGTATGGATCCAAAACACTTCGGCATGCCGGACGACCAAATACGTAAAATAGCCGTAAATGATCAAAATCATGATGGCCTGATCACTCGGGAATGAGAAGACAAAATGGGAAAAGGTCGGGACCTCCGTTGCCGACATGCGGTGGAACACCTCATGCAGCACATTTTGGTACATTTCCCCGCCGATTGTCGCGATGAGCAGGATCAAAAACTCGTGTGTGCGGTCTTTTCCTTTCCAAATGATCCACATTACTGTCATCACCATGACCAGGATCAAAGCCTTCCGGGAGCTGAGCACGAGCAGCCCTTTCATCACGCCTGTCCAATGGTTTTTAAATAACAGCGATACGATTAAGGAAATCACATCGTTAAAATCACTGAAATCTTCACTGAACAAATTTTGGATCATCGTAATCATTAACACGGTTAGAAGCAGGGTCGCCAGCGCCGTACCGAAAATGACGAACTCGGCGCGCACCCGGCTGCGGAAAATGAGCAGCATGCGCCGCAAGACTGCCATCGCGGCCCAGAAAATCTGTTTACGGTAATAACGGAACAGGTAATACGCCGCAATGGCACAAGCGGTCGCAATGCCGCCGATGACCAAATATTTTTTTAACGCCTCGTGGAACTGTTCCCACTGCGGGCCGAGCAGCTTGCCGAGGGATATAAAGGTGGTTGTCCAAATAAAAGCGCCGGAATAGGCAAAGATGGCGAACGACCGGAAAGGCAGTTTCGTAATGCCGGAAAAATAGCCGGTGATATGGCGCACGCCTGGTATAAAATACGCGACAACGAGCAATTTATTCCCGTATTTATTAAACCATCGCGAAGTTTTTTCCAGCTGGTCCGGGCCCAAATGAATGAAGTAGCCGTATTTTTGCAAAAAAGGGGCGCCGAGCCGCTGCCCGATAAAATAAGCGGTTGTCATGCCGACCGAGGTTCCGATATCGGCGATGAAGATGCTCAGGATCCAGTTCAGCTGGTGCATATGAACCATGTAGCCGGCATAGCTCATCAGCACTTCCCCGGGAACCGGAATGGCGATCATTTCCAATAAAAGTGCGAGTAGCAGCACAATATATCCATATTGGTCAACATATGATGTCACGGACATGCACATTCCCTCACTTAAACGACTTCACTAAAACGACCGCTTGATTCCACAAAAAGTTCAACACTCTTACCGCCATTATCGGCCATCAACAGGGGGGTTGTCAAAAGGCAATTGCTTTTTGGGTTTGACCATATGATATTGGAAGATAATAGCCGGAAATGGATATTGAAGAAAACGGCACAGTATCAATTGCTGGATACCGGAGACAAGCAGAAACGCTGTTTTGAACTCTGGAAAAACGGAATTGATGCCTGATTTGCTTTTGAAAAGAGAATAACCCGGAATACATAGATAAAGGCTCAGGGGAAATCAAGTTAATCAGCAAAAGAGGCAGAAAAAGGGCTATCGTTTAGATCAATAGAAACCGATTATTACGACGTACGGGTACTGGAATACGGGGATCTGTGTATTGAGGATCGGGGGGCTGTTTTATGTCCATTATGAAATGGCGTTTTATCAAGATTTTCCCGCCAGTTTTTAAAAAAATTACACGTCGCCTTATAAAATAAACAGGGACCTTCCTAACAAGGGATTGCTAATTTCTGAAACGCCTGCCGGAAAAGAAGCATGAAGAGACCCCTTGTACGAGGGGACCCGCAACTCATAAGGAGCGAAGCGGATTTCGCGATCATCACTCATAAAAAAGGGGTGTCCCTTTCATCCGCTCCGGACCTCAGCCGAGGATTGGATTGACAGGTTATATTCTCTTCTTTTTCCCGCAAGTGATGCACCTGCCTGTATAGTAGTCATATTTATGGTAACCGCGTAAAAAACAAAGTATGGCTTTTAATTTTTTCATTGAAAAACACCTCTTATTAGAGCATTTTAGCAATGGATTTTGAACTACCCGCCACTTATGGTGATTTTCTCGTGAATTCTGGCAACTTTACGTTTTTGTTTTTGATAGTTTTGGGCTTCATCCAGTTTACAGTTGCGTTCTATTGCAAACTCTTTTCGCCTGGAAAGAATGCGTTGTTCTAGCCAGCTTCTTTTCCAATGTGCGAAACCATTTCGGATTGGCAAATATTTCACCTGTTGACAGGATGGCACAATCTTTTATTCCGATGCCCACACCGACAGCCGATCCGGTTTTCGGGAGTTCCTGGACTTCCGTTTCTGCAAGGATGGATACAAAATATTTTCCGCTTGGATTCTGCCGAATGGTGGCGTTCAAAATACGCCCTTCTACTTCCCTGCTTTTTGCAAACTTAACGTATCCGAGTTTGGGTAATTTGATTTTATTTCCAGAGATTGCAATGTTTCCGTTTGTGTACTTTGTTGTGTAGGATTGGACTTTGTTTCTTTTTGACTTAAACCGGGGTGCATTGTTTTGTTTTTTGAAGAACCGGATGTATGCGTCGGCCAGATTTCTGAGTGAGGATTGGATCGCGATGCTGTCAACTTCTTTCAGCCAGACGAATTCTTTCTTGAGTTGGGGCAGTTCAGCAGAACAGGCGCTGTATGTGAGTCCCTTGCCTGTTTCCTTGTATGTGTTATTCCATTTTGCTAAAAAATGATTGAACACAAAACGGGAACAACCGAATGTCTTCGTAATCAGGATTTCTTGTTCTTTGTTTGGATAGATCCGAAATTTGAAGGCTTTATGCACCATCGTCGCTTCTCAC
>NZ_BKZR01000036.1:0-35912 GCF_008974225.1 Weizmannia acidilactici
TATGGCAAATCAAAATCAGGCGGATTGCGCGGCTTCTGCTATCATTTTCGGATGAACAATGCAGCCGAATGCATCATCGCCGGATAAATGCTGCGCCGAAAGGGAAATAAGCGCTTTTTTTACATTCCATGTCTTGTGGTTACTTGTGATTCGAACATCATCCGGCTTATAGGCAACTAGAAGCGATTGTTTTCCAACCGTTTTTGCCGGCACAAGCCGGACGCGTCCGGCCCATCCATCCGGCAGCACCGTTTTTCCTTCCATTAGCCGGTCCGCATCTTCCGCAAGGGCGGCAACTTCTTCCGGAAGCTTTTCTCGGATCGGCACGATAGAGACAACCATTACCGGCAGCTGCGTCAGCGGATCATACAGCTGGTTGCCGCTGTCTACGAGGCCTTTTAAGGTAAAATCGCAATCCTCGATGCGGATGTGCACTTCAACAAGCTGGTCGTACTTGATTTGTGCCGCCTCAATTCCCTTGATCCGGTTCTTTGAAAAAACCCATGCAGCCGGAATCCCGATGACAATGAATGTCCAGCTGACCGGGTCGCCGAATCCCCTGGTGCTTGCAAGCAGTGCATTCACCTCCATTTGAAAATGGAAGCTTAAAAAATAGTGGACACCGATCAGTATGCCCCCCATCAGGAATGTGGCAAAATAAAAGGTAAGCAAATTGGAAAAAAAATAGCGCCATCTTTTATAGCCGAAAACCGCAAACACCATGGCTACAGAAAAGGCCAGTTTCATAAACGGATTGCCGGCAAAACGGGAAAGTGAAGAGGTGAAACCCATGATGATAATACCTGAACCGATGAGGCCGCCCAACAAAATCCGGAACAGGCGCACTTTCCGCTTTAAAGCGATGCTTGTCAGCCATAAAAGCAGGCTGTCTGCAAGCAAATTCAATAGCCAAATGGCATCCATATATACTACCAACCGCATCCCCCCTGCACACCGGCTTTCCCATTTACGGGACGAGGGCTGCCGCCTTTTGCGCCCCGCCCCTCTTTGTACGGCTAGTATACCGCATGAACGGCATAAAAGTATGTCAGTTCCTGCTGGCAAAAAAATAGAACTTTTCATTTTTTTATTCGAAAACTGTCAGTGTATCGGAAAACCGGTTCCCGTTTCACGATATAAAAAAGAGCCCGCCGCCACTTAAGGCAAACACCTTTTTGCGGGGACAGGCCTTTTCCATTATTTTCTTCTGTTCCGGTTTCTTAAGAACGTCGGAATATCCAATGTATCTTCGCTGTACTGAACCGCACGGCCGGGATCCGGCTGGGGCTCTTCGTGTTTCGTTTCACGCTTCACCTGGTTTAAAGCCGGTTTTGCTTGCCCAAACGGCGCGCGCTGCTGTTTTGCCGCCTGTGCTTCTTCATTAAAGCCGGTTGCAATTACCGTTACAACGATTTCATCCTTCAGACTGTCATTGATAACAGACCCGAAGATCATGTTCACTTCCTGGTCCGATGCCGAAGCGACAATATCGGCTGCTTCCTGTACTTCATACAAACTTAAATTCGTACTTCCGGTAATGTTCATCAATACGCCTTGCGCGCCATCGATAGATGTTTCAAGCAACGGGGATGAAATGGCTTTTTTCGCCGCTTCCTGCGCACGGTTTTCACCGGAGGCAATCCCGATCCCCATAAGAGCGGATCCTTTATTCGTCATGATCGTTTTGACATCTGCAAAATCAAGGTTGATCAGACCCGGTACAGCAATCAGGTCGGAAATCCCCTGGACACCCTGGCGCAGCACGTTATCCGCTTCCCGGAACGCTTCAAGCATCGGCGTGCTTTTGTCGACAATTTCAAGAAGCCGATCGTTTGGAATTACAATTAAAGTGTCTACCGCTTCTTTCATGGCATTGATCCCGCCTGCAGCCTGAGTGGCGCGCTTGCGGCCTTCAAACGTAAACGGCCTTGTGACAACGCCGACAGTTAAAGCACCCAATTCTTTTGCAATCTGCGCAATAACCGGTGCTGCCCCCGTTCCGGTTCCGCCGCCCATTCCGGCCGTTACAAACACCATATCCGCGCCCTTTAAAGCTTCCTCAATTTGTTCTTTGCTTTCTTCGGCCGCTTTCCTCCCCACTTCCGGATTCGCCCCGGCGCCCAGCCCGCGCGTTAATTTTGCGCCGATCTGCATTTTGATTTCGGCTTTTGAAAGGTTCAAAGCCTGTGCATCGGTGTTGACCGCAATGAACTCAACACCCTGCAAGTCATGTTCAATCATGCGGTTGACGGCATTGTTGCCGCCGCCGCCAACCCCAATTACTTTTATGGTTGCTAAAGAGTCTAAATTTGTATCGAACTCCAACATTCACTAATCCTCCTAATTCGTATTGCATATCGTTGTTCCGGCCCTGCCGCTTCCGGAAGGCAATTCCACGCCGCGTTTTTGTTTTGACACTGGCTACTCGAAAAACAGGCCAAAGAATTTTTTCATCTTGGACGAAATTTTTTCTTCCTGCCTTGACTCTTGTTTTGGCTTTGGCTTTGATTGCGGCTTTTTGGCCGGTTTCGGCTCTGCATACTCCATCCCCGCCGCCACCGCATGGGAACTCACATTCCTTCCCTGCAACCGAGCGTGCCTGCAAGCGTACTGGATCAATCCCACCGCCGTCGTATACTGCGGTTCGCGGACACCGATATAGTCCGGAATGGCAACTCTTACGCGGCTTTGAAAGACGCTTTGTGCGAGTTCAGGCACGCCGGGCATGTTTGCGGTGCCTCCTGTCAAAACAATTCCTCCCGGCAAATCATGGATCCCGATTCTTTTTAGCTCCTGCTGGACAAACAAAAAGATTTCTTCTAATCTAGCTTCTATAATATCAGAAATTTGCAATTGGTTAAATTGTTCTTTTTGTTCGCTGCCGATAATCTGCACATCGAAAACATCGTCTTCCAGCGCATCCGGGCTGAATGCATGCCCGTGTTTCAGTTTTATCCTTTCCGCATCCTCTGTTGAAGTTCTTAAACAAATAGACAAATCTTTTGTAATATGGTCTCCCCCGACAGGCAAAACACTCGTCGTTTGGATATGGCCATTTTCAAAAACAGCCAAAGTTGTGGATCCGCCACCGATGTCAACCAATACGGTCCCAAGTTCCATCTCGTCTTTGGATAACGCAATGGCACCTGCTGCCAGCGGCTGTAAAACAATTTCCGCAATGGTAAGGCCAGCCCTTTCAACGCAGCGCAATGTGTTATGTAAGATTGTTTTGGAAGTGGTCACAATAACCCCTTCCACCTCTAACCTGACGCCGATCATCCCGCGAGGATCATGAATTTCGTCCAAACCGTCCACAATGAATTGCTTTGGAATGACGTTAACAATCTCTCTTTCGGGAGGAATAGAAAGCACTTGCGCCGCATCCATTACTCTTTGTACATCCCCATCTGTTATTTCACGGTTTCCACTCTGCACGGCCACAACCCCATGGCACGGCTGCAGCATCACATGATTGCCCGCAATGCCGACGATCACATGGTCAATTTTCATGCCGACCATTCTCTCCGCCTGTTCAATTGCACGCCTGATCGACAGGACGGTTTCATCTATATCTACAATTGAACCCTTCTTAATGCCCTCGGACCTGACATTGCCAACCCCGATGATATTTAATGAATCATTGGCCATTTCGGCAATGATGACTTTCGTGGTAGATGTACCGATGTCAAGACTCACATAAATTTCACTGTTGTTCATACTGCGGCACCTCCCTTTGCCTTTCTATCAATCTATCCGCCTGAATTATGATCACCAAATAAAAAAGAAATCCGTCCGCAAACGGGCCGTTTCCGTTGTTCCAGTCTGATCAACCCGCCTGCCTTCCCCATTACAGAAGAATAATATAAAGTAAGTATTCTTCATTAGAATGAAATTCCCTTTTTTCAATCGGAACTTTTTTCATTTTCTTTTGATAAGCAAAATATTACCAGCCGTAAACCCAACGGCTTCTAAAATTTGGTTCCATCATAAGTCTACACTAAGATGAACATTGAGAAAAGCGAAATATGCAAGATTACCGGTCATTCTTTTCCGTGTCATAAGCTTTAAAATATGATCCGACTTCAAGGTCGATGACGCCTTTTTTGCCAGGTCCGATCTGGCTGATAATGGAAGGGTAATGGACCATTTTCTCGGCAAACGTCGCGATGCTTGCCCGTACTTCGAAACCGTTGTTCATATAAAGCGTGACAAGCCCATCATCAACTTTCGAAGGGGAATACCGGACTTCCGAAATGGCATTCGTTATCGAATCCGGCAGTTTTTGCATCTGCCCGATCATATCATGCAAATGCCGATCCTGTCGAAAGCCCGAAAAAATCAGGCTGTCGGCCGGGATATTGCGAATGGCGCGGCGGACGATCCGGCCGTTGTCCAATACCGGCAAAAAACGCCCCTGTTCCTGCAAATAACCGATTTTCTCATGTTCTTTCACCTTTATGTACAGATTATTCGGCAGGGCAATGCCCACTTTTACAGATTCAATTTCAGGAATTTGGCCAATTTTCTTTTGAATGGCTTCTTTATGGATATTCCAAATGTTTGTACTGGTTGTCACGCCGCTTTTTTTCAAAATCAATTGCCTGCCGACCGCCTCATTTCCTTCAATCCGGATATGATGGACGCGGCTGAGCGGGGACTCAAGATAAATAATCAGCATAACCAGGGTAAAAAAAGTAGACAAGAGCATGATCAGCCTCCGGTTAGTTTTGCGCCGGCGCTGCTGCTTCAATTTTGGAATCCGGTCTTCTATCGATACGATGTTTTTATTGGAGCGCGCCATCTTGCTCCTCCCTTCATTCTTCCGCCAGCCTTTATTTCGTTCCTGCGGCCAGGTTTTCCATCACTTCATACAGTCTCCAGGAAGCATCGCGGATCCCGAGGTTGCGCGAAGCCATCCGCATTTTGACCAGCTGGTCCTTATCGAGCAAAATCCGGTCAATTAAGGACACCAGTTTTGACGGGGATAAATCTTTCTCCAGCAGCATAAGCGCTGCACCGCTTTCCACAAGCGTCCGCGCATTCTTTTCCTGGTGATTATTGGTCACATAGGGGCTTGGAATTAAAATACCCGGCAGGCCAAGTGCCGTTAATTCGGCAAGCGTCGTTGCCCCCGCCCTGGAAACAACAAGGTCAACCGCACGCAGTACTTCCGGCATATTATGGATGAACGGCACCACTTTGACATTGTCTTTTTCATCAATCAAGGCAATTTCTTTTTGGACGGCCTCGTAATGGACATCACCCGTCACATAAATCACCTGGTATTTTTTCTGTGCAAAATTGGCAAGTGATTTTACAACCGCTTCATTAATCGGTCTTGCACCGCGGCTTCCGCCGAAAATGAGGACGGTCGGGGGCTCCTTTTTTAGGCCGAACGTCTCCAGAACATTCCGGCTGCTTTCCCCCACAACTTCCGAAGCGCGCGGATTGCCTGTCAGCACAACTTTTTTTTCATCAAAAAATTCTCTTGCCGATTCAAAGCAAATCGCCACTTTATCGACATACCGGCTTAAAAATTTATTCGTTAATCCGGGCACGCTGTTTTGCTCGTGGATCATCGTTGGAATGTTCAATTTGGCAGCTGCATATACCACCGGGCCGCATACATAGCCGCCGGTCCCGATCACTACGTCCGGCTTAAATTCCTTAATGATTTTTTTGCATTGGCTGACCCCTTTGAGAAAGCGGACAACCGTTTTAATATTTTCAAATGATAAGGACCGCTTAAAGCCCGTAATGTGGATCGATTTAAACGGGATGTTTTCCCTCGGCACGAGATTGGACTCCAGGCCTCTATCCGTTCCGATATATAAACATTCCGTATCTGGATGTTTTTGCTTAATGGTTCTGATCAAGGCCAGCGCAGGGTAAATATGCCCGCCGGTCCCGCCCCCGCTTACAATAATTTTCATTTTTTCCACCTCAAACTAATATCCATTTGCAATATTTTAATATAGTATGTTTGGAACATTCATTTTTCTATAATACTATATTTTAAACTACAATGGGGCCCCAGTAAAACGATTATTAATAAAATGTTAACGGGATGTTAAATAAAAAAAGAACCCCTTTTGAGGGATTCTTTATCCGCTTACAGACGGGAATGGCGGCTGATGTTTAAAAGCACGCCGATCGCCACAAGCATTAAAGTTAAAGAAGATCCGCCGTAGCTGATAAACGGCAGCGTGATCCCGGTAACCGGCATCAGACCGATGACCACGCTGATATTGATCACGACCTGGATCGCAATCATCGAAATAATGCCGACCGCAAGCAGGCTCCCGAACAAATCCGGCGCCCCGAGCGCGATCCGGATCCCGCGCCAGAGCAAAAGGGTGAACAAAACCAGGACAAAAGTCCCACCGATAAACCCGAGCTCTTCCGACAAAATCGCAAAAATAAAATCGTTTTGCGGCTCGGGAAGATAGAAAAATTTCTGTTTGCTTTCCCCGAGCCCCATGCCGAACAGCCCGCCCGGCCCGATCGCAAACAGCGACTGGATAATTTGGAATCCCGTCCCCCGCGGATCGGACCACGGATCCAAAAAAGAAGTAATCCGCGCCATCCGGTACGGCGCCGATAAAATCAAACCAACAAAGCCGGCAAGCCCGAGCATCCCGAGCATCACGAAATGTGCAATACGCGCACCTGCGACAAAAATCATGACAATACATGTCCCGAACATCACCGTCCCCGTCCCGAGGTCCGGCTGCAGCATAATCATCGCAAAGGCAATAAAAACAAGGCTTAATGCGGGCAGCATCCCTTTTCTAAAAGACGTGACGTACTTTTGGTTTTCCGATAAAAATTTTGCCAAAAAGGCAATCAGTGCCATTTTAATAAATTCGGACGGCTGGATGGAGAAAGCGCCGACCCCGATCCAGCTCCTCGACCCGTTCCGCTCAAGCCCGATGCCGGGAATCAAGACGAGCACGAGCAAAACAAAACATATGATCAGGATCGTTTTCGCCCATGCGCGCCACGTCCAGTAATCGATGCGCATGACCAAAAACATCGCCGCGACGCCGAGCCCTGCAAAAAGCAGCTGCCGCTTCAGGAAATAAAAAGAATCATGAAATTTGTAATCCGCCACAATTTCGCTCGCGCTGTACACCATAATCAGGCCGACCGCCAGCAAAGATAAGGTGGCGATGATCAACAAAAGATCGGGATTGTTTTTTTTCGACGGCATCCGCGAACACCCCAGAAAAGAATTAGGGCCGTAGAAGTGCCGCACAGGCGGCGGAAAAACCGGCGTGCGGAGCAAATAGCCATTCGTCCAAGCCCTTATCTTAACTTATGCACGGCGTCGACGAAAATATCACCACGAATTTCAAAAGATTTATACTGGTCCCAGCTTGCGCATGCGGGAGACAACAGAATAACATCGCCCGGCTCAGATAATTCCCAGGCAACCGGAACGGCTTCTTCCACATTCTCGACGCGCAGGACGACCGGAATGCCAGCTTTTTTTGCAGTGCTTTCCAGTTTCGGCGCAGTTTCCCCGAACGTGATCAAAGCCTTTACATATTTCAGACTCGGGATCAGTTCGTCAAACCCGTTTCCTCGGTCAAGCCCCCCGGCCAGCAAAATCACCGGCTGATGGAATGCTTTCAGCGCGGCTTTGCAGGCGAGAATATTCGTTGCTTTTGAGTCGTTGTAAAATTTCCGGCCTTCGATTTCGCCGATGTATTGTGTACGGTGCTTAACACCTTTAAAAGTCTTCAGCACTTCGCGGATTGCTTCATCACTAGCACCCATTAATTTCGAAGCCGCCACAGCCGCCAAAATATTTTCCAGATTATGGTCACCCGGCAGGACAACTTCGCTGCGGTCCATCATTTTTTTGCCCTTCCACATGATGCTGCCGTCTTTTATGGACGCTCCGTCCTCCAAATATTCCTTTGTGGAAAACGGAATGATTTTTGCTTTCGTAAATGAAACGAGATCCCACAGATCCGGCTGGGCATGGTTCAGGATGAGAAAATCGTCTTCCGTCTGGTTCCTTGTAATATTTGATTTTGCTTTTGCATAAGCTTGTTTTGTCCCATGGTAATCGAGATGGGCTTCATAAATATTCGTAATGATGGCAATATGCGGCCTGAATGTTTGAACGCCCATCAGCTGGAAAGACGACAATTCCACAATCATCTGCTGGTTTGCTGTTGCTTTTTGCGCCACACTTGAAGCCACCGTGCCGATGTTCCCGGCAATTAACGGATCAAGGTTCCGGTCTGCCTTAAAGATTTCATAAATCAGCGTCGTCGTCGTTGTTTTTCCGTTTGTGCCCGTAATCCCGACCATTTCACATTCCGCAATTTTATAAGCCAGTTCGATTTCGGTTATGACCGGGATGCCTTTTTCAATCGCTCCCGCAACGAGCGGGTTTGTGTACGGGATGCCCGGATTTTTTACAATCAGTTCAAATCCTTCGTCCAAAAGTTCAATCGGATGGCTCCCGCAAATGACTTTAATCCCCTGCTCCAAAAGCCCTTGCGCTTCTGCATTCTCTTCCAGCGGCTTGTAGTCGTTGACCGTCACAAATGCCCCGAGCTTATGCAAAAGCGAGGCCGCACTCACCCCGCTTTTTGCCAGCCCCAGCACCAATACTTTTTTATGCTCATAATCTTTTATATTTTTCATATTACATCCACACCTCGATATAAATTCCTAAAATCGCACACAACAGGCCTACCGCCCAGAATGTAACGACCACACGCCATTCAGACCAGCCGGCCAGCTCATAATGGTGGTGCAGCGGGCTCATCCTGAAAATCCTTTTCCCCGTTGTCTTAAATGATATCACTTGCAGAATAACAGACAAGGTTTCGATGACAAATACGCCGCCAATCACGATCAAAAGGATTTCCAGATTGGTCAGGATCGATACTGTTGCAATCGCACCGCCAAGCGCCAGCGATCCGGTATCGCCCATAAATACTTTTGCCGGGTGCGCGTTAAAAACGAGGAACCCGAGCACCGCCCCGACAACAGCGACACAAAACAACGCCACGTCCACCTGCGACTGGTTCCATGCCAAAACGGCGAATGCACCAAAAGCAATCGCTGCCGTCCCGGATACGAGCCCGTCAAGCCCGTCTGTCAGATTGACTGCATTGGAAAATCCGACGAGCCACAAAATGATCACCACGAAATAAAACCAGCCGAGATGGACCGATTTGTCCGTAAACGGAATGGAGACTTCCGAAGATAAGTGGAACTGCCGGAAAATCACATAAAAAATCACCGCAACGATAATCTGACCGAGCAGCTTCTGCTTCGAAGTTAGCCCGAGATTCCGCTTCATTACCACTTTAATAAAATCATCCAAAAATCCGAGCAGCCCGAAACCAATCGTCACCAATAAAAGCAGATACGTCTTGACGGTCGGTTCCGAAAATTTTCCGCTCATGATCAAAGTTGCCGCAACAATCGAAAGCAGGATAATCACCCCGCCCATTGTCGGCGTCCCGGATTTTTTCTGGTGCGATTTCGGTCCTTCTTCCCGGATGCTCTGACCGAATTTTAATCTTCTTAAAAAAGGGATAAACACAGGAGAGAGCAGCACAGAAATAAGGAAAGCCATGAGCGTCGTAAAAAAGATCACTTGCTCCATCATGCCTTTCCCCTCCCTTTCCAGCGATTGCAAGCTTGAAGCAGCAAAGCCTTGCCTTCCCGGCCGGCCAAATCATATGTATGAGGCTTCATGTCCCGGCATTCCGGGCCGTAAAAAATAAAAGATGTCTTCATATCAAAATCCTTGCTTTCTATTTGTTTAAGATAATATTGCACAATTTTTAAGAAGGCGGCATCAAAACCTTCCGCCGCAAACAGCGGAAAATCATTCGGGATATATCGCGGAACCGGCGTATCCTTTTTCCAAAGCGCCGTGATGGCCCCGCTTGCAATTGCCCTGTTGATGTCCGGCTCCCCGTTCAGCGGAATATACAATCCTTTCGGCTGCTTTTTATCCGCAAACACGCTGACAGTTGCAAATTGCAGCGTAAAATCTTTTATTCCGTGCACCAAACTGAAAAGATGGTTAACGTCCCCAAAAGATAACATACTTTCACCGCTCCTTTATCATATCCAGTGCAACTTTCCGGTCATCAAAATCATGCACTTCATTGCCGATGACTTGATACGTTTCATGACCTTTTCCTGCGATCAGCACGACATCCCCAGCATGCGCGCGGAGAATGGCCGCTTTGATCGCTTCCCTGCGATCGGGGATCACATCGTATTTTTGGCCCTCAGCGCCCTTTTCCATATCGCACAAAATGTCGAGTGGATCTTCACTGCGCGGATTATCCGATGTAAAAATCGGATCGGTTGCGTACTTACAGGCGATTTGGGCCATGATCGGCCTTTTCGTTTTATCGCGGTCGCCACCGCAGCCTACGACGACAAAAATGTTTTTCTTGGCAAACTGCCTGATCGTTTTTAACACATTTTCCAGGCTGTCCGGCGTATGCGCATAGTCAACGATAACGGTAAAATCCTGGCCGCCTTTTACGAGTTCAAACCGGCCGCGCACGCCTTCCATTTGTTCAACGGTTTTGATGATCGAGTCAAGCGGGACATTGGAAATATAGCCCGCTGCGACGGCTGCCAGCACATTATAAACGCTGAATTTCCCGGCAAGCTGCAGGTTGATTCCCCGCTTTTCATAAGGCGTAACAAGTGTAAACGCAGTGCCTCCCGCATCCATTACGATATTTTGTGCCATGAAATCCGCCTCATGTTCGATACCGTACGTAATCACAGGTGCTGCAGTCACCTGTTCAAACTCTTTTGAGGCAGGGTCATCCACATTTAAAACAGCATATTTCGGCCTGCTTTGCGGATAGGAATTGCCGAGCTGCGAAAACAATAAACTTTTCGCGCGCCGGTATTCCGCCATAGTTTTATGGTAATCGAGATGATCCTGCGTCAAATTCGTAAAAACAGCGATATCATAATCGCAGCCGTGCACCCTCCCTTCAACCAGAGCATGTGAGGATACTTCCATGACACAGTCTGTTACGCCGCGCTCCACCATCTCATGGAATGTTTTTTGCAGCGTCAGGCTGTCTGGTGTCGTGTTTTTCGTTTTCAATGTTTCATCGCCGATTTTCATATACATCGTGCCGATCATGCCGGTACTTCTGCTTGCGTCCCGGTAAATCTTTTCGATGATATGGCTGGTCGTCGTTTTCCCGTTTGTTCCGGTAATGCCGACCAAATGGAGTTTGCGCGACGGCTGCCCGTAAAACATATCGGCAAGGATGGCCATCGCACGTTTCGTATTGCGGACAACAATGACCGGCACACCCACATTGAGCGGCTTTTCGGCCAAAATGGCGGCCGCGCCCCTTTTTTCCGCATCTTCCGCGAAATTGTGCCCGTCAACGGTATAGCCTTTGATACATATAAACAGGCTGTTTTTTGTAACCAGCCGGTTATCCTGGACAAGCCCGGTAATTTCCGGATTTTCTTCAGGCACTTTGGCAAACGGCAATGCCCGCATTAATGTATGTAAATCCACTTTTCTCAACCCTTCCTATTGCAAAAACAATGCAGCTAAAGTTCCCGATTGAACAAAGTCCTTTTCTATTGTACAAAAAAAACGGCCATTAAGCTATGAAGCATGGCATTTATTTTAAAAAAGTACGGATTTAGGGCCCGGCAAGTGGGAAAATCCGGCTAAAAGGGGCGGCAGGCTTGGGGTGCCGCCCCTTTTTTCACTTCATATAAATCCGGATGGTCGAACCTTCCTCCACTTTGGCGCCGGGTTCCGGGGATTGTTTGATGACTTTATCGCCGGATCCGCTGACATCAAGTTTAAAGTTATAATCATCGTTCAGAATGTCATTTTTTGTCTGCCCGATCAAATCCGGCACCGTTACGTTTGGCGTTTCAAAATAGCTTTTTTCTTTTTCCATCTGTTTTTTTACAGGCTTGATGCCCATCGCGCGCAGGCTGTCTCCGATAATGGTCCCTGCAATTGGCGCGGCGACCTGTCCGCCGAACTGAACTGTATTTTTCGGATTATCGACAGCCAAATAAACGACGATTTTTGGATTGTTCGCCGGAGCAAAACCGATGAAAGACAAAATATAGTTATTTTCTAGGTAGCGCCCGTTTTTTGCTTTTTGCGCCGTTCCCGTTTTGCCGCCGATCGGGTAGCCGTCAACGTATGCATTTTTTCCAGTTCCTTGCGCCACAACGGTCTCAAGTGCATAGCGGATTTGTTTTGACGTGCTTTCCGAAATAACCCTTCTTTTTGCAACCGGCGTTTTCCGCATCACCACTTCCCCTGTTGCGGGATCAACCAATTCTTTCGCAATATAAGGCTTGTAAAGAATGCCGCCGTTAATGGCAGCCGACACCGCCGCAACCTGCTGGATCGGCGTGACGGATACCCCCTGGCCGAAAGCGGTCGTTGCCAGTTCGACTGGGCCGACCTTGTTTGAATTAAACAAAATACCAGAAGCTTCTCCCGAAAGATCGATGCCGGTTTTTTCCCCAAACCCGAATTTGCGGATATAATTAAACAGCGTCTTTTTCCCTAATCTTTCACCGAGCTCTACAAAGCCTGGGTTACACGAATTTTGGACGACTTCAAGGAAGGTTTCGCTGCCGTGCCCGCCTCTTTTCCAGCAGTGCAGCGTTACGCCGCCGACTTCCACGGCACCGGAGTCGTAAAACTTATCTTTTGTCAAATTCACTTTCTTTTCTTCAAGCGCTGCGGCAAGGGTGATGATCTTAAATGTCGATCCAGGCTCATATGTGCTCCATATCGGCAGGTTGCGATTGTATACTTTCTGGGGAACATATTTGTAATTGTCCGGCCGGTATGTCGGCCTGCTCGACATGCCGAGGATTTCCCCCGTATTCGGATCCATCGCAATCGCAATCAGCCCGTCCGGATGGTATTTCTTTTCCGCATTATCGAGCTCCCGTTCAATAATCGTCTGGACTTTTGTATCGATCGTGAGTTTTAAATCCAGCCCGTTTTTCGGGGGCTCATATTCATCGGACATGTCCGACATCTTTTTCTTCCCCTTCGCATCGGTGTAAAACTCGACAGCCCCTTTTTGCCCGCTCAATGCATCGTCATAATACAATTCCAGCCCCGTCACCCCCTGGTTGTCGGCACCGGTAAACCCAAGCACATGGGAAAGATAACTGCCGAACGGATAATACCGTTTTGAATCTTCCGCGATATAGACGCCGGAAAGCCCGAGTCTGCGCACGGCATTTGCTTTTTCATTGCTGATTTTCCTTCCTTCTTTGATTCTGACAATCGAAGTCGCTTTTGTAATTTCTTTATAAATGTTTTCCCGGTCGGCTTTCAGGACATTTCCCAATTTTTCAGCCGTTTTGGACGGATCTTTTACCTGCCTTGGAATGACGAATATTGTCGGGGCACTTTGATTAATGGCAATCGGCACGCCGTTTCTATCCACTATTTTTCCCCTCTTCCCTTCAAAAGGAATGCTCCTGCTCCATAATTCTTTCGCCCTGTTCGTCAACATGTCCCCAAGCCCAAACTGTACATACCCGAGCCGGACGTCCATAATGCTGAAAATAACAATCCCGGACAACAAAATAAAAACAAGCCGCTTTCTTACCGTAACATTTGATACACGCTTCAAGACCGCGCCTCCTTATTCGTCCGAACTTTTTTCAATCGACCGTATTGAAGCCGGACAGGCAGTCCCCCTGTTGCCTTTACACCCATTTATATGCTTGTACTTTTCCTGCTAGTACATTCTCTAGACACGGAGTTGCGGGGTGCATGAAAAAAGCAAGCCTGGCGTATGGCTTGCTTTTTTCATCATTTATGGATTCTCAAACCTCACAGTTATGGTCTGCCCGGATTTTACTTTTGATTTTGCCGGAATACTTTGAGATACGGCGTAGCCTTCCCCGTCCATTTTTAAGCGGAGCCCGAGCAGTTTCGCGGCGCTTGTCACGTCACGCTTTGACCATCCGCTGAAATCCGGGATGATCATCTTGCCGTTTGTTTTCAGGAGCACTTTCCCGTCCGGCAGCAGTTTCTCTTTTGTTTCCGGCAGCTGACCCGTTATAGTATCGCCGTCGCCGAGCACGACAGGCGTCAGTTTTAAAGCTTTCGCTTCCGACTCCGCATCCTGCCGACCTTTGCCGGTAAAGTCCGGAAGCGCCACGGTACTTGCGGTTCCCATTTTTTCCGGCTTAATGTTTAAATACTGCAGACTGTTTTTCATAATCGGGTTAAACAGGTCTTTTACCGGTTCGCTTCCAAGCTCGCCCGCTTTTAAATGGGGCTGCTGGACAAGGGCGTAAACGATCAGTTTCGGATCATCTTTTGGCGCCATTCCGAGAAACGAAAAAATGTAATTGTCCGTGCCGGTCATATACCCGCTTCCGTTCGGGTTCGGAATTTGCGCGGTCCCGGTTTTTCCGGTAACAGAATAACCCGGAATATTATAGGCCGTTCCGGTACCTGTTTTTTTGTTCGTCACAACCGTGCGCAAATAATCACGGACCTTTTTGGCCGTTTCCGCGCTGATCGGATTGCCGACAACAGTCGGTTTCGTTTCTTTTACTTTCCCGTTATCGGGGTTGACCACTTTTTCAACAACATACGGCTTCATCATTTTTCCATCATTGGCGATTGCTGTTGCCGCTTGTACCATCTGCAAGGCGGTGACGGTCGTGCCCTGGCCGAATGTGGTCGTATACCGTTCAATCGCGTAATTGTATAAAATTTTCCCGGAAGCTTCGTTCGGCAAGCCGATTTTCGTCGGCTTCCCGAAACCGAATGCTTCCAAATACTGCTTGAACTTATCTTGTTTAATATAATCGAGCAGCGTAGCAAACGCGACGTTTGAGGAGCGCTGCAGGCCTTCGAGGAAGGTGATTCTGCCCCAGCCTACGCCGCCATTATGGTCCTTGATCGGGGTCGGGACATTTTTTACACGGAATTCCCCCGACTTGTATGTCGCATACGGGTGGAAGACGCCTTCCTGGACGGCCGCCGCGAGCGTAAAGATTTTCATTGTCGAGCCCGGCTCATAGGCGGTTTCGACTGCTTCGTTATGCCATGAAGCGCTCAAGCCTTCCCTCGTTTCCGGGTTGAATGTCGGCCGCTGCCCCATCGCCAAAATTTTTCCGGTTTTTGGGTCAGCGACGATGACAACGGTTTTTTTCGGGTTATATTCCTTCTGCACCTTGTTCAAAGCGTCTTCAACGAAAGACTGGATCTTTTTATCAATCGTTAAATACACATCTTCCCCATCTTTCGGTTTTGTAACCTTTTTGCTTGAGTTCGGCAGGATATAACCCCAAAAATCTCCTTCATATTTGATTTTCCCGTCTTTTCCCTGTAAGGCGCTGTTCATGCTTTTTTCAATGCCCATCACGCCTGTCAGCTGGGCGCTGTTGCTGCTTTTTTGGGCGTAACCGACCAAGTGCGAGGCAAACGCACCGTTCGGATAAGCGCGTTTTGAAGCAGGTTCAAATACGATCCCGGGGAGGTTCAATTTTTCAATTTTCTGTTTGACTTGATAGGAAATATCCTCACCGGCTTTTCCAAACTCAACCTGGAACCGCCCTTTCCGCGTCAACAACTCATAGATTTTCGATTCGGGCATGTCGATATATTTGGCGAGGGCTTCTGCGGTTTTACGGGGGTTGACTACATGTTTCGGATGGCTCGGGTCGATCGTCGCTTTTGGGCTCAAAATGGCGACCAAATTATAGGAAACAACATTTTCGGCTATGGGATCCCCGTTGCTGTCGTATATGTTGCCGCGCTGCGCTTGGATGACGCTTGTCCGCATATATTTTTTGGCCGCCTTGGCCGCCAGCACTTTCCCATCGACCTGACCGGTAATTTCAATCGTCAAAAACCTTACAGTAATGATAAAAAAGGACAGACCGAATATTATAAATAATATCGCTGCCCCCGTATTTGTATTCAGTTTTCTTGATCTCATTTATTTTCAACAACCTTGACATTATTCTCATCAAGCTTTAAGCCAAGTTCCTTCGCTTTTTCGTAAATGCGGTCATAGCGGCTTAACTCGCTTACCTGCATTTTCAAATCATCGGTGACTTTGTTTTTGCTTTGGATCGTTGTTTTCGTGTTTTCGATCGATTTGTTGACATTATAGATGGCGGCTTCCGTCGAAACAATCCGGACCCCCATAAACACAACGAACAAAACAAAAATGCTTGCGATGATCTTTTCCCCTAAAGTGATTTGCGCTCTTCTTTTGACAGGCTGCAGCCTTGTTTCAACCTGCTTCTGCCGTTCTATTGTTGTTTTAGGCTGTCTTGCTAAATTGCTCAAAATGCTCCCTCCTTTTTTCCCTTAACATTTTTCCGCAATGCGCAGTTTAGCCGACCTTGACCGGTTGTTTCCGCCCACTTCTTCTTCGCTTGGAACGATGGGTTTTTTGGTGATGATTTTTAAAGCGGGCTCATATGCTTTCGGTATGACAGGCAGTCCGTGTGGCAAATCTTTCACACTGCTGTTTTCTTTAAATATATTTTTGCAAATGCGGTCTTCCAAAGAATGAAAGGTGATAACGCTGATCCGCCCGCCCGGTTTCAAAAGCGCGATGGCATCCGTTAATGATTCTTCAAAAGCGGACAATTCGTCGTTCACGGCAATCCGGATCGCCTGGAACACCCTTTTGGCCGGATGCCCGCCTTTTCTTCTCGCAGGTGCGGGGATCGCTTTTTTAATAATATCGGCGAGCTGGCCGGTTGTTCGGATGTTTTCTTTTGCACGGTGCGCTTCTATTTTTCGGGCGATTTGTTTTGAAAATTTTTCTTCCCCGTAGCGGAAAAAGATGCGGACCAGATCCTCATACGACCAGTGGTTTACGATTTCGTATGCAGTAAGCGGCGAATCGAGGTCCATCCTCATATCAAGCGGCGCATCGTGCTGGTAGCTGAACCCGCGTTCCGGCGTATCGAGCTGCGGGGACGAAACGCCCAAATCGTACATGATTCCGTCAACCTTTTCCACGCCGCGCGCTTCCAATTCCGTTTTTAAATGCCGGAAATTGCTTTTAATCAATGTTATTCTGTTTAAATCGTTTTGGAATTTTTCCCTGGCATGCTGAATCGCAGTTTCATCTTGGTCGAAAGCGTAAAGACGGCCTTCCCCCGACAGTTTCGAGAGCAGGTATCCGCTGTGGCCCCCGCCGCCAAGCGTACAGTCGACGTATATCCCATAAGGTTTAACATTGAGCCCGTCGACCGCCTCTTTTAACAATACTGTTGTGTGTTCAAACATATTAGGTCTCCTATCCAATCGAAGCAGTTAAAGGTCAAAATCAATGAGGTTCTCCGCAATTTCCGCAAAAGACTCCTCCGATTTTGAAAAATATTCTTCCCATAAACCTTTGCTCCAAATCTCAATTCGATTGGAAACACCGAGCACGACGCATTCTTTTTCCAATTGGGCATATGCAAGGAGCGGAGCCGGGATATTGATGCGTCCCTGCTTGTCCCACTCGCATTCGGTCGCCCCTGAAAAGAAAAAACGTGTAAATGCGCGTGCATCTTTTTTCGTTAATGGTAGGGATTTTAGTTTTTCTTCAACCAATTTCCATTCATCCATGGGATAGCCGAATATGCAGCGGTCAAGCCCGCGCGTGATAACAAATGTATCGCCAAGCTGTTCACGGAATTTGGCCGGAACAATCAGGCGACCTTTTGTATCGATGTTATGCTGGTATTCTCCCATGAACATAGTCGGCGCCTCCCACTTCATATTAATAATTTACCACAATCCCCCACCTTTCACCACTCTATTTTTTATATTCTCCCCTGTGCGGAAATTTCCTGCATTTGCACAAAAAAACCGGCCCCATACGAAGCCGGTTAAATTTTCACCAATTTATGCGTGCCGTCAAACGTGTACGGCAACGACAGAAGGTCACGGATCAAATTTTTTCCATATTTGTTCAGAAAATAAAAAATATTCCATACCCTTTCCTGTGGGATACCGTCCGGTCGCAGCGCACGTTCAATCCGCGCATATTTTTCAAGCATCACATCATGCTTCCGTTCGATATCCTCATTGATTTTCCGCTGCAAAAAAGCAAGCTGGTTGAGATGGAAGTTCAAGTTTTTGCGGGCAAGCGGCTCAAGCCCTTTACTGACAGCGGATAGAATCGCATCATATTGGGTTTCAAGCATCGCTTCCGTTTCACTGATTAAGGCATCCAAATTTTCATCTTTAACGGAATTCCAGTACGCTTGCCGTTCTTCCGCTGTTCCGTGCTTTAACACCTGTTCGATCTCGAGTCCAAGTTCCTTAATATCCCTTTGGATGGAACGTTCCAGCAGGGTGATGTTCAGCCGCGGCACCAAGGGCGGCATCAGGAAGCCGATTTTCTCAAATGCCTGCTTCAGTTCACCCCAATAGGCAATTTCTCCCGGCCCCCCGATAAATGCGAGGCTTGGAAACAGCCATTCCTGCATAAGCGGCCGCGTCACGACATTATTGCTTAAACGTTCTGGAGTTTGGCGGGAAATTTCCAACAATTGTTCTTTTGTAAAAAAGACGCTGCCGTTTTTCCCGGTAAATCCGCCTTGTTCCGGGTCATATTCGAGCAGGATGCGCTCCGTCCCATCGTAATAAAAAAGGTTCAGCGCCCGTCGCGAGATGTCGATTGCTTTCGGGAATTCGAACTTAGCCATTTTTTCCTGCTGCGCAAATACCGCTGCCGTAATCGTTTCATATTCCCGGATGATCCGCACGAAAAACGGCGCCTCTATTTCCCGCAGGCGCGGATCGGCCGAATCAATCAGAAGCACGCCGTATTCATGAAAAAGATCATGGACGATAAATGCGAAAGCATCGGTCAAGCTTTCGGACTGGTCCACAAATTTTTCAAGCTGGGCAAGAACCTTTTTTGTATGTTTTGTTTCTCCGAATGTTTCAAATACTTTATGTATCCATTTTTTTAAATGGGCACGATCCGGCTTTGTATCGGAAATCATTTTTTTCTGAAGCGGCCCTTCGGTATAGTTTAATTTTTTCAAGCTTCTGCCGCACACGGTAAAAACATGGTTCACTTCCAAATAATCGTGGTCCTCGCCCGCAATCCAGAAGACGGGCACGACCGGGATGTGAAGCGCTTCCTCCTGCATCTGGGCAAGCTTGATGATCGATATAAGTTTATGGATCGTATAAAGCGGCCCGGTTAAAAGCCCGGCCTGCTGGCCCCCGATCACAACGGCAGCGTTTTCCTGCCTTAATTTTTGCAAAGACCGGTGTATCTCCGGTGTAATACCAAATTTCTCCATAAAACGCCTGATACAATCTGCAAGCTGCTCCCGGGGAAACGTCCGTTTTTGTAAATCTTCCACTCTTCTTTGAAAAAAAGAAGAATCCATTATATCATAATGAAAAAAATCCTTTACAGGAGGCTTTTGCTCTAAGTAAAGGGAAGCAAACCGGTTCGTTGCTGGAATTGAAAAGTTTTCCAGTTCCATCAATAGATTCTTCCTTTCTTGTCATCATTGATTTTCTCATTGAGTATAGCATTTTTGCGAAAAAAAGGAAAAAAGACTGCTTTAATTCCTTCTTTCCATCCCTTTCACCATTTCATACAGCGCGGCCGATACCGGAATTTCCTTTTCCTTCCGGGCAGCGGTTTCAAGCATAAACCCGAGAATGGCGTCAATTTCGGTCCGCGCCCCTTTTTTCACATCTTTCAGCATGGAGGATTCATTTTCTTTCGTATTCCGGCAGATGCCGGTGACTTCCTCCCACATTTCTTGCCTTGAAAGCTTTGGAAAAAGCGCGATCAGCTCTTCAAAAACAGCACGGAACACGTTCGCATAATGCGGGTTTGTTAAAAGTAACCCGTTTTTCACTTTTAAAACAGCGGTCAAAGGATTGATCATGGCGTTGGCAAAGCATTTGCGCAAAAGCATGATTTCATAATCAGGAAGCAGCCGAAACGGAAAAACATCTGGCGCGGTTTCAAGCAGTGCGGCAATTCCTTCCCAATTTCCCCGGAAAAAAGCAAGATTCGTTTTTCCGCGGCCGTTTTGTGCAACCGTCACGGCATCGATGCGGGCGGCGCCGTGCTCCACCGTTCCGACAAGGATCCTTTCTTGCGGAAGTTCTTCCAAAAGTGGAAGATGGCCCATCCCGTTTTGCAAAAACAGCACCGGAATTGCGGTGTCCATTTTTTTCAATATGGCGGCCGCACCGCTTAAGTCGTACTGTTTTACCGTAACAATGACCAGTTCCTGCGTGCCGGGGGATACAGGCGTTTCTTGTGCTTTTACGGAGACGGTGAACGGGGACATGCCGCCTTTTACCGTGATCCCTTTTTCGTTTAACAGCCGCGCCTGTTCTTTTGTTCTTGGAAACATGGTCACTTCATGAAACTTGCCAAGCCAGCCGCCATACAATAAACCGACCGCGCCGGCGCCAATGATCCCGATTTTCATCGCAACCGCCCCTTTTCTGTCATTTCTTTTCCACATTTTATCAGGCAATTTCCGGCTTGGAAAGAAATTTTTACCGGAATAAAATTTCTTGCGATCGCTTACACGTATTTCTTTCATTCTTGCCGCCGTTTGTTATATAATTATAATAACAATAGGCTTTACGCGAACAGGCAGCGTACCATACGCAAGCCAAGGGACAGAACTTCAACGAGGGATAGGGGAATTGATATGTCTTATAAAGTGGAAAGGTTAAAAGTGAATTACAAAACGCTGGAAGAATTTAAACAGTTTAAAGAGTACGGGGCACAGGAACTGTCCATGCTGGAAGATTTACAGGATAATATCATTGAAGACAACTGCGATTCGCCTTTTTACGGCATTTATTTTGCCGATAAGCTGGTCGCGCGCATGAGCCTTTACGAACGGGATGCGAAATATGATTTATATTTTGACCCCCCTCAAAAATTTTTGGAACTGTGGAAGCTGGAAGTGCTCCCAAACTACCAATTTAAAAATTACGGGAGGGCGCTCGTTGATTTTGCTAAAAGCTTCGGGCTCCCGATTAAAACAAATGCCCGCCTGAAATCAAGGGGTTTTTGGGAAAAGATGGGATTCCAGCCCGTTTCCTATAATGTTGAGCGCGACTTGAGCGAAAACCCGTTTGTTTGGCTTCCGGAAGGCGTCAAACTGCAGGATGCCAAACAGGACAAAAAACAGGCCTCATCTTGATCCGCCAAAAAGAACCGGATCCCCGGTTCTTTTTTACTTATCACGGGGGTGCAGCCTAAAACGATTTACTTCTTTCCGCTTACCGGGAAAGAAAATAGTAGTGCATCATGCGAGATGGTTGACGGCATTCTTCCGCGTTTCCTTGTCAATTTGTTTTCTGATTGCTTTTAAAACCGGATGCCAGCCTGCCAGTCCTTTTCCGTACGACAAAATAAATTGATAGTCAAAGCCGGGCGGGTTTTTTCCCTGATTGTGCTGCAGGATCGTTTCCATTTTATCCAGCGCTTTAACCAGCATAGCTTCGCGGGATTCCCCCTGTTGTACTCCTCCCATAAGCTCAGAATCTTGCTCCGCAGCTCCGGCAACCCGACCGTAAGTTTTTCAATAGCAAGCCTTTCACGCTGCAGCTTTTTTTCACGGTCTTCTCCCACTACAGCAGAGATATCTCCGGCGTAAGCTTCACCAAGATCATGGACAAGGCACAT
Organism: Weizmannia acidilactici; assembly: GCF_008974225.1. NCBI lineage: Bacteria > Bacillati > Bacillota > Bacilli > Caryophanales > Bacillaceae > Heyndrickxia > Weizmannia acidilactici. The sequence continues at coordinate 21,693 of NZ_BKZR01000036.1, forward strand.
CAGGATCACCCTGTCCATTTGGATACCGGGAAAATCTTCTGCGAGCGCAAACGCAAAGAGTGCCAGCCGGAATGTATGTTCCGCAACGCTTTCACGCCTGCCGTTTCCCGTCCACGCTGTCCGTTCAGCATCCTTGAGCCTTTCCAATTCTTTTACAAATCCGAGCACCTTCTCTACGTCTTCCATCCCGAATGAATACTCCCTCCAAGTTTTTCTCCAGTTTAACATATGTATCGGGAGAACATGGGCTGACAAGCAAAAATCCCCCGCTTTTATTAAAAATGCAGGGGAATATCCGTTATCTTTTATACTTCCTGCTCAACCAGTTTCCTCGCTTTTTCCATAATCGACAGAAGCGCGCTGTATTCTTTTTGCAGCTGCTCATGCTTTTCCCTTTCTTCCTGGTACATCACGAGCAGTTCCTCGTATTTTAATTTCCATTCATCGGCACCGCGCTGCACATCTGTAACTTGTTTATTCTCCTGTTTGCTTTTTTCAGCAATTTTCTGGAGAATACGAATGGCATCGAATAATGAAGCCTCGCTTTCCACGGCCTCCGTCGGCTTTTCCGCTTCCGAAGCCGTTTCCGCAGGTTCACGGATCAGCTTCTTCCTCTCTTTTCTCTGTTTTTTCGCCATTTCAATTTCGGCCTTGTACTGTTTCCTCACATAGGAATTCCATCTGAATCCGCATGCCGCGGCCGTGCGGTTCATTTGCTTACCTGCTTCTTCAAACGCCTGCAGCTGCGTGCTCCCTTCCCTGATATGGCGCAGAACGATTTCTGACAGCAGCAAATCTTCTTCCTGCGTCCAAGCATCCTGTCTGACTGTCGGCATATGAACCCCCCCAACCATTAATTAATACTATTCATATGCCGTTAATAGAAAAGATAGACTGGGAAGCTTGATAAAATTTCTACGGGGCAACAATGATTAAAAAAGCACGGGATGAACCTACCCCGTGCTCTTTTTCAATTATTTGTTCACAACATCTTTGCCTTTGTATGTCCCGCAGGATGGGCAAACGCGGTGCGCCATTTTCAATTCACCGCAATTTGGGCATTCGACCATGCCAGGCACTTGCAATTTGAAGTGTGTACGGCGTTTTCTTTTTGCAGTTTTAGAAGTTCTTCTGAAAGGTACAGCCATTCTTCCCACCTCCTTATAAGAGATAAGCAATAATGCAAGCCGAACCGTTTCGGTTATTTTTCAGAATCTTGTTCAAAAAATTTTGCCAGGCCGGCCAGCCGCGGATCCACCTTTTTTTCCGCCTGCTGCCCCATCTCCAAATACTGGTCCTCCGTCAACACTTGCCAGTTTTCGGTATGCGGAAGTTCTGCTTTTTTCGCTTCTTCGCTGAAAACCTGCATTGGAATGTCCAGCAAAATCAGTTCTTTCATAACCGGGATCAAGTCGATGACCTCATTTTCGGCAATATGCACTTCTTCATCTTCAGCGCCTTCATATTCAGAAGGCTCAAGAAGAAACGTTTCTGTCGATTTCAAATCAATTGGGTAATCCACATCGGCAAGAGTCCTAGCACAAGGCAACACGAGTTTCCCTTCAATATGAAGGTCAAACGTCACCCTGTCCCTGGAGACATTCCCATTGCCCGTTACTTGGAACAAAGAAGCCCCGCGGATTTCCGAATCCATTTCCATTAAATCTTTTGTAATGTCAACAGATTCATCTATATCAAAACTCTTGCCACGAAATTTTTGCAGCTGAATGGTAGACCATTTCACTTCAAATCACCCCAAGGCAACAAAGGTAATTATAGCTTTCCTTATACCGTTTGTCAATATTTTTCCTTTACATCCCATTATGCCCAAAACTGTTTCGTTTTCTGCAAGGCACTGCGTACGTACTTTTGGATATCGCATATTCCGGCTGCCACGCCCGGCCCGTCATTCCCGCATGAGCCAGTCAAATCGCAACCTTCAAAAAATCACCCCCCTGTAAAGATTGCTTTTTTTGACGGTTATGTTAAAAATAATTTATCACAGTCTGTACCGGAAAAAACATAGAAAGCATTCCAATTTTAAAAAGGAGGTCAAAAAAGTGATCAGTACCGGGATAATTGTGGAGTACAATCCCTTTCACAACGGGCATCTCCACCATATCCGCGAGGCGCGGCGGCTGACAGGGGCGGATTGTATCATCGCCGTCATGAGCGGCTATTTTATGCAGCGGGGGGAACCTGCGCTTGTTTCAAAGTGGGCGCGGGCGGAGATGGCGGTATTATGCGGCGCGGATTTGGTTGTGGAACTGCCGTATGCGTTTGCCGTGCAGCAGGCCGAAAGTTTCGGATCCGGTGGGATTGCCATTTTGGATGCTTTACAGTGCCGCAATTTCTGTTTTGGCAGCGAGTCCGGGGATATTGAAAAGTTCCGCCGGGCCGTATCGGTTCTGCTCAAAAACGAATCTGTTTTTAACACTTATGTCCGGTGCGGGATGAAAAACGGGATCAGCTACCCGCAAGCACTGGCTAACAGTTTAAACAAACTCGGGGCAGGAGATGTGCTCGATTTAAGTTCTCCAAATAACATCCTTGGGTTCCACTATATGCTTGCCGCTGCAAAGCAAAATACCGGCATGGAGGCCTTCACGGTCGCAAGGAAATCGGCACAGCACCATGACGAAGCGTTTGCGGATGAAACAATTGCAAGCGCGACCGCGATCCGGAAAACTTTGATGCGGGACAACGATCCGGCTTCAATCCGCACGGTGGTCCCGAAACAGTCTTATGCATTGCTTACCCGCTGCCTGAAAGAAACGGGAACCTTCCACCATTGGGGGATTTACTGGCCTTTTTTGCGCTACAGGCTCATTTCCGCCTCCCATGAAGAACTGCGCAACATTTACGAAGTGGAAGAAGGAATTGAGTACCGATTAAAAAAAGCGGCGATTGCCGCAGATGATTTTGAAAGTTTTATGAAAAAAGTAAAAACAAAACGGTATACATGGACAAGGATCCAAAGAATGTGCACCCATATTTTAACGAATACAACAAAAGATGAAATGAAAAGGCACGCGGCAAAGCCGGAATACATCAGGCTGCTCGCCATGAACGAAAAAGGGAGGGCTTATTTGCACCGTATCAAAAAAAATGTCCCTGTACCGGTGGTTTCCAAATTTTCGGCAAGTCTTGGACCGCTGATCGAACTTGATAGCAGGGCGGCGCAAATTTATGCGCTCCCCCTCACAAAAAACGGCAGGGATAACCTGCTCCACCGGGAATACAGCAGGCCGCCGCTCATGGTTGGCGAACCGTTGCGGTAAACCGAAAGCCCGCCGTACAGGGCAGGGCTTTCCGGTGTTATTTTTTCTTTTTCAGCCCGTTTAAATAGTCGAGGGCATCATCAAACGTTTTAACCGGAACGATTTTCATTTTTGTCCCGATGTCTTTTGCTGCCGCTTTTGCTTCTTCATAATTAGATTTTATGCCGGGATCCGCTTTTTTCATTTCCGGTGTAATTGTGTCATCCGGGGCAAAAAAGATTTCCGCCCCCGCTTTATCCGCCGCAATGACTTTTTTATCAATCCCGCCGATGCGGCCGACTTTCCCGTCCGTTGAAATTTCCCCGGTTCCGGCAATTTTATAGCCTTTCGTAATATCCTCCTTTGTGAGCTGGTTGTAAATTTCCAAAGTGAACATCAATCCGGCTGAAGGGCCGCCGATCTTTTCCGTATCCATTTTCACGCTTGGATCCGATGTAATCGAACGGTCGTCAACAAGGCTGATGCCGATCCCGGCTTTATTGTGGTTTTCCTTAAATTTTGCCAGCACAATTTCGGCTGTCTTTGTTTTTTTACCCCGCACATATGTGACCGTGATTTGATCGCCCGCTTTTTTCTTTGCGACAAAATTCGTAAACGCTTTGGAGGATTTATATGCATGACCGTCCACTTTCGTAATCCGGTCGCCTGCTTTTAACACTTTCGCGGCCGGCATCCCGTCGTAAACATTCAGTACATAAATTCCTTTATAATGGGAACGGAACGGTTTTTTCGCTTTCGTAAAGGCGACCTGAATTGCATTATGCTTTGAGTTTTCCATTAAATAAAGCTGGTACACATTAAACTCTTCATCGGTTTCGTTCTTATCCATGATCTCATCAACCGGGACAACATCCTCATGTTTTCTCAATTTTGCCCATATATACGTATACGGATTGGCGCGTCCCATGCGGACGGTTGTCAGCATAAATTTGCCTTTTTCCGGGTAGCCGCCCTTTACTTTAATGAGCGGGGCAAGCTGCAAGGCGCTGCCTGGCATTTCAATATAATAAGGCAGCGGCACAAAAGACAGCAGTGCGAGGGCCAAAACTGCAGCGATAAGGGCGCGCCGCCGGAATTTACGATGCTTCATTCATTCTGCTCCTTCCAGCTATTCATCGATTGCTTGATTTTCGGTACTGCTTTTTTTGCTGCTTCCTCTCCTATCTTAATGATTTGTTCCGCATTTGTAAAAGCCCTTGAACTGTACATTGAAGAGTCCGGGCGGATCATCACGTCAGCTTCCATTTTCCGGTTTTCGGCAATTTCCATTTGCATAATGTCAATACTCTGCATAATCACATCATATATATGGTGGATTTCCGCTTCCCTTTTTATGACGGCCACGTCCACTCCAACGACAATTTCGGCACCCATCCCTTTTGCGACAGAAACAGGGACGCGGTCAGCCACTCCACCGTCCACAAGGTAAAAGCCGCCGATCTTTTTCGGCACAAAAATACCGGGAATGGAAATACTGGCGCGCACCGCTTCTGCAACAGGCCCTTTTGTAAACACGACCTTTTTCCCGTTTGCGAGATTTGTCGCCACAACAGCAACGGGCGGGCGCAAATCCTCGAGCCTTTTCCTGTGCGTCAGCAATTTGATCAGCGCCTCTATTCTTTTCCCAGAAATCAGGCCCATTCTGCCGATTTTAAAATCCAAATAATATTTCCGTTTGAACGCGCCGGAAAGCTGCTGCATCTGCCGGACGGTCCGGCCTGCCCCGTACAGCGCGGCAACAAGCGCCCCGATGCTGCTTCCGGCGATCATGTCAATGGGAATCCCTTCTTCCTCCAGTACTTTCAAGACCCCGATATGCGCAAATCCCCTGGCGCCACCCGATCCAAGCGCCAATCCGATTTTCGGACGGTCCGCCATTGTCCCCCCTCCTCTTTTACGCCTCTTCCCGAACAGTTTATGGTCTAAATTTCAGGCCTATGAGTATATTGTTTTATAAGGACAAGCGACACAGAAAAAAAGAATCGCAGCGTGCGGCGGATGGATCAACGCAGGGGAGGAACACAGTTTGTATCAGTCTAAACTTAAAAGTGCTATTCTAGCATTGAGCGTCTCAACGATGGCCATTTCCATGATTGTTTTACCGGATGAATCTTTTAAAGCTTCCATTCAAGGATTAAATATGTGGTGGGAAGTTGTATTTCCTTCGCTTTTTCCTTTTTTTGTCATTTCTGAATTATTGATCGGATTTGGCGTTGTCCGCTTTCTCGGCGTCCTTCTGGAACCTTTGATGCGACCGCTTTTCCGCGTCCCGGGCGTAGGCGGCTTTACATGGGCGATGGGCCTGGCTTCCGGAAATCCCGCCGGAGCCAAATTTACCGCCCGCCTTCGCCAAGAAAAGCAGATTACGCAAATTGAAGCGGAACGCCTTGTTGCCTTTACGAGCTCATCCAGTCCGCTTTTTATTTTCGGCGCTGTGGCGGTCGGCTTTTTCCACAATCCATCGCTCGGAATCATTTTTGCGGCGGCCCATTATGTAGGGAATATTGCTGTCGGGCTGGTGATGCGCTTCCACGGCACAAATGAAGAAGTCAGGCGCCCAAAGAGAAAACACAAATTTCTATTAAAAGAAGCATTACGAGTCCTGCATGCCACAAGGATAAAAAACAACAAACCGATCGGAAAACTGCTCGGGGATGCGGTGATGTCCGCCATCCAGACGCTACTGATGATCGGAGGGTTCATCATCCTATTCTCTGTCTTTAATAAACTGCTACGGTACATGCATATTACGTCTTTTTTGGCGCTGCTTACCGAAGGGCTGCTGCATCTTGCCCATTTCTCGGAAAAATTAAGCATCCCGCTCATATCCGGCCTGTTTGAAATGACGCTCGGCATCCAAATGATCAGCGAAGCACGGGAATCCCCCCTGCTCCAGCAGGTCATTGCCGCCAGTTTTATGCTCGGGTTCGGCGGGTTCAGCATCCAGGCCCAGGTGGCAAGCATCCTTGCCCAGACAGATATCCGGTTCCGGCCGTTTTTTATTGCCCGCATGTTGCACGGATTCCTGTCCGCGGCAATTGTATGGCTGATCTGGAATCCGGTGTATATACGCTTTTTTGCCGAAAAAGATGCATTGCAGACGGTTTTTGGCTCTCCGGTTGCGGGTGCGGGCCATGGGCTGTACGCCCGCGCTGCCGCATGGCTGGAAGCAAACGGTCCGCTTGTGACCATATCCTGCCTCATTATCTACATCATCCTTTATTACAAGTCATGTCGGACAAATTGGCGCTGAAGGGAGTAAACGCCAAGAAAACAAAAAAGGGGAGCCCCTATTGGCATCCCCCGCCCTTTTCCGGCCTATTTATTGACTCCCGAATTTCTTTTTCAGCGCTTCGTTTACAGGAGCCGGAACAAGTTCGGAAATATCACCGTGGTATTTGGCAATTTCTTTCACAATGCTTGAACTCAAGAAAGAATATTGGTTGTTGGTCATGATAAAAAAAGTTTCAATCCGGTCATTTAACAGACGGTTCATAGAAGTCAGCTGCAACTCGTATTCAAAATCGGAAACGGCCCTCAAACCGCGGATAATCACGTCGGCTTTTTTGGATTCGGCATATTCCATCAAAAGCCCTTGGAAAGAATCAACTTCCACATTCGGGATATCCTTCGTCACTTCCCTGATCAATTCTTTCCTTTCTTCCACATCGAAAAGCGGCCTTTTCGAGATATTGTTCAGCACGGCCACATACACTTTGTCAAAAACTTTCGCACCTCTTTTAATAATATCCAGATGCCCGTTTGTAATCGGATCAAAACTTCCCGGGCAAATTGCGATCTTCCCCATTGCCCTCATCCCCCTTATTGGTATATATCGTGATTCCGGTGATGCCATATTTCGCTATTTTATATGTAATAAGATTGCCGATGTTTTCCGGCATTGAAAGCCCTGCGTCATGTTCGCAAACAACGTAACCGTTTTCAACAAGCAGATGGTTTGCAGCAATAAATTCCAGGAGCGCAGCTAATTTTTGCTTTTTATAAGGCGGATCAAGAAAAACCGCATCAAAGGCAAGCCCCCTTTTTGCCAACACTTTTAAAGCGCGTTCGGCATCATTCCGATATACTTCGCTTCTGGTTTTAAACCCGCATTTTGCAAGGTTCGTTTTAACCGTTTGCAGCGCCTTTGGGTCTTTATCGACAAAAATCATTTTGTCCATGCCCCTGCTCAACGCTTCAATCCCAAGCCCACCGCTGCCCGCATACAGATCGAGGCCCAGCCCCTTTTTAAAATATGGGCCGATCATATTAAAAACCGCTTCTTTCACTTTATCTGTCGTAGGGCGCGTTCCCATTCCAGGGACGGCTTTTAAAACTGTTCCTTTTTGGCTGCCCGAAATAACTCTCATGATGGTCACCACGAATTCGAAAAGTTTTCCATCTTATCCTACCATATTTTTTTAAGAGGGGGAAAAGTTTTTCGCTAAAATTTTATGCAAAAGTATAATTTGGGAAAAGCTGGCCATACTGATAACAGCAGCATCACAATAAGATGTTGCTGCCAACCGCGGAGAAGACTTACGTTTCCCCATAAGTTCTTCCTCCGGTTTCTCCTCTCCCTTTGCCTTCTGTCCGGAATAAAAGGATATGGAAGGGCCCTGCAGAATATTCTGCAGGGTTTTTTATTTTCCTTCTGTACCGGGCAGCTTTATAAAAATTTTATTCAATTCCGTTTCCAGAGCTGGGGCAGGCATCTTTATTGTAAATTTTGACCATACCGCCCTGGAAAAACGAAGCTTTATTTTTGCCGCTTTTCGAAAGGGGAGAGATGCAGTAGAATAAAAACAGCGAAAAATGAAAAGTGGGGAATGTACGATGCAGCAAAGATTTATCGAACTGGGGAACGGATACACCGATTTGTTTGAACTGATAGAACTTGCAAAAGTGAACAAGCACCGCCTGCAGGGGATGCTTGCGCTTCATACCATAACCGGCGGAAAGGCGGTCACATCGCCTGTCCTTGTTTTGAAACCGACAGACCCGGGGGAATTCCAGCCGTTATACATTTGCCTCGAAGGCATTCCGGATCCACGCATCCAGCAGAATAAAAGGTACAGCCTTTTTGCGGAAACCGCCGCGGACTTAAATATGGAAATTGTTGAACTGGAAGTCCGGCCTTCAACATCTTTTACCGATAAAACACTTTTCTACCAGTATTTAATCGGGATTTTAAGAATGAACAAGCTTATCGCACCGCTTACATAAAATATCCGGCCGAAAAATGGCCGGATGTCCAATCGGTCATAAGCCGATTTTGTAATCATATTCTTTTGCTTTATCGGGTTTTGCATTTTCATATTCCGTTTTTAAAAACGGCTTCATAGAGTAGTCTACTTTCCGCACAAACGGGAGATTTTCAATTTTTTCTTTTATATGCTCTATTTCGGCGCGGTCGCAATAGAGCACAACATACTTCATCTTTTTGGACGCATAATGGACATTGCCGAATCTCCGCAAATATTTCGTGTGTTTCATCTGATACAGCCAAATGATAAGACCCTGCCGATCTGATAGCATATCGTTTCCCCTTCGTACTTTTTATATGAGTGTACCATATTCCCTCCTTGCAGAACAATAAAAACAGAGAGGCCGCATCCTTTTTGAAGCGGATTGCGGCCCAATTTATCATAAGACTATGTTAGTAATTAATGTTTTTGATCGCGAAATCCGCTTCGCTCCCTGCGCAGCGAGCCTCCTCGCCGATACCCCGGCACAAGGCGTCTCTTCTTGCTCGCTTATCCCGCAGGAATCTCAGAAATTAGCGATAACAAAAATTGAACAAAGCCCAACATAATAAAGACTCATGCGGAACAGCCGCAACTGCCGCCCGTCCCGCAGCCCCCGGAACATGAAGAATCAAAAAACGGGTTTCCGGTAGGCACTTTTATATGTTCTGAAACGGATCTGCCAATCAGGAGGCTGATTTGGTCGAGCAGATCCTGCAAAGCATTTTCCGCCCGCCTGAAGCTTGCGACATTCTCATCCAAATCCATTTCCCTTTTGGCTTCCCTTGTTTCTTTATTGATGCGTTTGTAATCAGGATGATACCTGCCAAATCGCTGAACTTCCTCAAATTGTTCTTTCATGCGCATAAATGCACGGACTTTCCGCTGCGTATCAGGATCGGAATGCATCTTGATGTAGCACTTCCGGTACTCTTCCGCAACGTCCGACTCCACGACCATTCTGGCAAGGGTTTCGGCCTCGGACAGAATTTCCGCGCTTTCCAATGTTGCAAGCAAAAAGCTCACCTCCACATGCCTATTTTAACATGTTTCAGGGAGCTTTGCGAATTGGCTGCCATCAGGTAACGGTAATATAAAACTGCCTGCGGATGCCCAAATCCGCATCCGTCGTTTTGTCCACCACTTCCAGCTTCACGGTATGTACCCCTTTTTCTAACCCTTTTACAACAAACGCCGCAGTGTTGTACTCGCCTTCATATGCGCCGTCCACATAGACCTTGATCTTTGCCTGCCTCGCATGCTTGCTGCCGGAAAAAGATACGCTTGGAATAATGCATTCCACAAATAAATCGTCTTCTTTTACAAAATGCCGGATAGATACTTGATTGCCTTTCGTATATGTGGCCGCATCCACCTCGTTCCACTCTTTGCGGGGGATCTGCCCGCCGCAGCCGGAAAGCAAGATACATACCGCAATCAAACCTGCAGCAATTCTCATGATCATCACTCCTCACGGTTTATTTTCCGCAAGAAAGTGCTACTTTACTCAAAAAAAAGGAAAATTTTTCGCGTTTTTTACTCAGCTGTCTTTTGCTCAATTTACATTACAGCAGTCAAAACCCTTTTATCCGGAAGCTACACCGAAATTATCCTTGCTCATACATCGCCCGAACCATATGCATCATCATCTGCGCCATCTGCAGCCCATTTGTAAATTTTTCAACCCGCTGGGGGATCGTTTTTTGGTAATAATGGAGCGACGCGATTTGAAATTGTTCCAATTCTTCAGGATGACGCGATAATCTCCGGTACCAGATCGGCTGTTCCCTCAAAAATGCTTTCCACTCATTCGATTGGCGAATATAATCCATTACATCACCTCTCATCCGGAATACCTCCTTTTAATCTTTTCTAAATGAAAAAGGGTTTTTCTGCTGCACCGGCTGCGGTGATTTTCCCCCTTGTGCAGGCGCCTGGAATTGCATGATTAAATTCTGCACGGCCGCAATCGCAGCGCTGAGATTTTGCAAATGCCCTTGCACCTGTTCCACATCCAATTTTTGCAGGACCGAACCAAGCTGTGTCATCCAGCCGCCTTCGCCGTTGCCGTTTTCTACCTTCTTTTTATTGTCGCCTTCCGCTTCGTACTTTATCCAGCTCGGATCATCCTCGCCCAATATATACCATTCCTCAAAAAAATCCTGTAATGTTTTCTTTCCGCTCCGGACTTCTTTCAAAATCAAAGGATGGCTTTTTGTAAACAACTTAAATTTTTCGACGGAAGGATGCAATTTTTTCGTTCCCAATTTCGGTCACCCCGCAAGAAAACATTTTCGGCATCTCATAGGACGGAACCCGTTTAATATTCCAAAGCTCATTTTGTGTAACCTTCCTATCTTCCAGCATATGCCCGTTACGCTTAAGTGTGAAGGTTTTCATTTTCCGTAAATTTTGGTACGATATGTGTATGTTTTATTTGGGCTTTACCGGCCCTCCGAAAAATTTTGAAATAGAAGAGGGTATCCAAAAAATGAAAGAAGCATTGCGCGATACATTCGAAAAAGTGCTGGAAAAGGCAACTGGTGAAGATTTAACCGTGTTGTCGCAAATGTTAAACGGGTTGGCCAAAAAACAATCCGGACACGAAAACACATATTTTAAAGACCTCTTTCTGATGGAAGCGGATTTCCGGGAAGGGGAATGTGAAGTGGCCATCCCTGTGACGCCGTTAATCTATAATACATTTTCCATCGTGCACGGCGGCGTGACCGCGACGCTGCTTGATACAGTGATGGGGGTCATGGCAAACCGCCTTTTGCCGCCAGGGCAGCAGGCGGTGACCTCCAATTTGACGATCCACTATCTCGCTCCCGGAACTGGAAAATTTTTAAAAGCAAAAGCAAACGTCATTCACCGCGGGACGAAAACAATGGTGATGGAAGGGATTGCCTTCCGGGATGATGGGACGAAAATAGCACACTGCACCGGTTCTTTTTTCATATTAAAATTAAAATAACGTGTAAGAAAAAGCTAAAAACCCCGTCCTGCAAGGATGCAGGCGGAGTTTTTCTACTTAAGGCTTTTGGATAAAGTCCTGGGTATAGTATTTTTGGTAAACACCGACCCCGAGATCCGTAAAATCTTTTTGCAGCAAGGCCTTCCGGTGGCCTTCGGAATTCAGCCAGCCTTCCACCGCCGCAGGGCCGTCCATATAGTGGGCTGCAATATTTTCCGCAGCCGAAGTGTATAAAATTTTGCCGTCGTTTAATCTTTCCTTTAAATCCCCATATTTTGGGGATTCATGGGAGAAATAATGCCTGACTGCCATATCTTTGCTGTGTTTGTAAGCTACATCGGCAACCGCTTCATCCCAGCCGAGTTTTTTCAGGCCAAACCGCTCCCGGACGATATTGGTAATGTCAAAAATTTGCCGGGCGCTTCCGGTCTCGATGTCAGCCCATTTTTTTTCGCTGACCGAGGCGGGTTCGGGTAACTCACCCCGGTAAACCATTTCATACGGATGTTGCAGCATCAATGTATTTTTATCCATAAAACGGATGAAAAGCAGTTGTCCGCTGAATTTATCAAGCGCTAGTTGCGCATACACATCACCGAGCTGTACAAGCGGACGTATATTTAAATCTTCTTCCGACAGTTCAAAACGGTATGTGCCTTTAGACGACTGGACAGTCATATCCGTATTCATCATAATGGAACTGTAAATTTCCTCTACATTTTCCCCGATCCGGAAAGGTTCCACATTTAATTTTTTTCCGACGGCATAAATGGTCTTAATCTTGCCGTTTTTGACCCCGGCCTGAAAATAGCCGGAAGATTTCTTGTTATAAATCCACCAATCATAACCGTATGACGACGGGTCAATCCGCTTAGGTTTTCCGAAATGCGCTGTTAAATTTTTCACAGGTTTTCCAATATATACCGCCATTCCGCTTTTCGGGCGGCCATATTTATTGCTTTGGCCGTTTTTATTTATTTTCGTGCCGTCATCGACTTTCGGGCTTGTAGAACGGTTTTGCAGCACCCCGTTTTCAGGGCGAAGTTGAAAATACAGCCCTACTATAAAGATAAGCACGAAAATCACGGCTGTTTTCAAAAAAATACGCAGGTGGTTTCACCCCTCTTGGCTGATCCATAATCTATTGACTGTATTGATTTTATTATACATTTTACCTTTATAAGCAGGAAAGCGCCAATTTTTTTGAAGCCGCATCCTGCATCTCGACCGAAGATCGAATATTTCTCTTTATATGAACATATAAAAATAAAAAATATTATCATTGCATTGCCGGTTATTTTCAGATAAGATAAAATTGAGGAATTTTACTGTGCAATTCCGGAACGTTTATAGGAGGGATTGGTTCTTGAAATTCGACAATACCGGGCTGGAAAATTTCAAGGTGGATCTGACACGGCTTGATGACATTATGGAACGGCACCGCATGGTACGGGCAGGCCAATGGGATTATGAACGCGTCACCTATGATAAAAAATATACAATTAAAGAAGGCACTTATTATTTGCGTGTGCAGGGATACGCAACCGAAGGCGATGTGGATTCATTTGATGCCGTCATACAACTGATGCCACCGATTTTAGGAAAATATTATTATCCGCATGGTATCGAATACGGGGATGATGAATACTTTCCGCATGACCTCATCAAACATTGCAGAAAAGTTTTGGAAGCGCTTAAAGAAGATTTGGCTGTTTTTGCTGAATAAGGTTAAGCGGCCGCCCCACTGGACGGATGTTACGCCTCCGCGACGGGAGCGGCCGCTTTTTGCTTTTACCGGTGCTCCATCGGCCGGTGCCGGTCGGAAAGCATTGGGGTTGTTTCTTCTTCTGATGGCTCCTGTTCTTTTTTTGCCCAGTCAAAAAAGGCACGGGCCAGCATAATGCCGTAAACCGTTTCCTGCACCATCTTCATGATGACGCCGCCAAGCTGCTGGTCTTCCAGCGCCGGCAGCGGTGAAAATATCGCAGGTGAACCATAACGGCCCAATGTGGAAAGTTTTTCTGCAGGGACGCACAAATGCATGGACGTAAGCCACATCGCGCCGTCGGAATAGGTTTTGTAAACCGGGGCATTTGCGAAAATGATCAGTCCGCAGGCAGGGGTCAAAAGCATTGCGCTGGCAAATATATAAGCAATTTTTTTCAAACCGTTTAACGGATATTCCCCGGGCAATGGCTGAAGCAGCGGCCACCACATGAACATGGCAAAGATAAATAGTACAATCGTATAAACACTATGGAGAAGCGGCACCACTTTCACCTGATCAAAAACCGCAGGAATATGGTACAGGGAAAAAATAACATTAAACCCGCTTACCGCAATGACCGGCCTGGTAAAAAGCCGGAAAACAGGCGCAACAATAGGCAGCTGAACAAATTTCTCATATATCCAGACTGGAATGCCCCGCATAAGAAGCGGTGCCACAATCAAACACAGAATGGACATCTGTAACATATGCACTGAAAACATAATATGTCCGAGCAAATCAAGCGGGGATCCTTTTACAATGTAGAGAAGCGCCATTGCCGTGCAAAAAAAGCCTGCCTGGACCTTGCTTGGAGGCGCTTCGGTTAAGAAAGATTTTTTGCACAAAGCCGCAAGCGTAAAATAAAAGAAAACAACCAACAGGATTGCACTGAAAAAATACAGGCTCCACAATGCAAGGAACCCGAATATTTCAAACGGCATAGTCCCC
>NZ_BKZR01000037.1:0-35419 GCF_008974225.1 Weizmannia acidilactici
CACATTAAATGATAGAGTGTCTTCCTATTTTTTTCCACTCATAAGTCCCCGAGTAAAATTTTACACATACAAGAAACCGCGCATTTGATTGCGCGGCGGCCGTACTCTAAAAATGGTTTAGTTTATGAATATGATGGTTTAACTCTTTTAACAGCGAACGCCTCGTAAAAATGCCGGCAAAAAACCCTTCGTCATCTTCTACACACAAAAAATTATGGTCGACAAGCCATCTTAATGCTTTTTCAAAATTGTCATGCACATTGAGCCTTGGGATATTCCGGTTCATCACCGCTTCTACTTTAATTTCGCCCAGTTTTTCGAATTCAATCCTCTCCAGGCCGAGAATCGAATCGGTAATCATCGCTGAACTGATCAGGCCGTGCAGCCGATATTGCGCATCCAGCACCGGCACCGCGGAATATCCGCTTTTGGTAAGCACCAATAAAGCGTGTTCCAAATTATTCCCAATCTGCACATGGGCGACCTTTTCTGATGGAATCATAAAATCAATGATTTTAGGTTCAAGAAACTCGTGGCTCTGTAAAGAGATCATCGTGCAAAAATCCCCTTTTCTTCATTTTTTTCAGGTAACAAAAACCATTAAAGAGGAGAATGCTGAAATTTATCATGTTTGCCATCATGGATGTAAAGATATAACCGATCTTTTATATTTTATCATAAACAGAAGCGGATTGACGAAAGAAAAACGCCCGGCTAGATGCCGGGCAGACCGATTTTTAGCTGTTCGAACCTTCCTGGACAATATCAAAAATTTCAATCGCGGCGATATCGAGATCGTCAAATTGGTATTTGTTGG
The DNA here is from genome assembly GCF_008974225.1 of Weizmannia acidilactici. Lineage (NCBI taxonomy): Bacteria > Bacillati > Bacillota > Bacilli > Caryophanales > Bacillaceae > Heyndrickxia > Weizmannia acidilactici. The sequence continues at coordinate 818 of NZ_BKZR01000037.1, forward strand.
CGTGTTTCTGTCCGTCGTAAACTTCCAATTCAAATGTGCCGTTCTGTGGGAAAAATTTCACCTGGCACAGCGTTTTTCCGTTTACTTCAAAACGTCTTTGCTGAACTTCGCCTGTATCTTTCGCTTCCTGCATTGCCTGCAGCCTTTGGATAATTCCTAGTAGTTGAGACATAATGGACTCCTTTCAACGAACATGAGTGCCCTTCCTGTTTTTGGAAGTTTATACAATCCCTCTCATCAGCAACGAATGTGATTTTACTATCCCATACGAATTGTACAGTAAATCTTAAACTTAGGAAAGGGACTGACGACAAATTTTTTCATTTTGCAACGTTTTCTTGCCTTATTTTATCCTAAAATCCGCACGGCATTGAAAAAATTTTAAGCGTTTATGACAGATTTCGATTTGCTAACCGTAAAATTTTTAAAATAAAGGGGCAGTCCTAAAAGCCGGTAAATTGGCCAAAGGACACCCCTTTAATAACAAAATTTTTGATGATCGCGAAATTCACTCGCTTTCCGCACGCGTCGGGAGCCTCCTCGCCCGATACCTCAGCACGAGGGGGCTCGCTTTTCCCGCAGGATTCCCGAAAATTTCGCGATCATGATCTCTACTTTTCAGGGCTTTGGGACAGCCCCTTTAGTTTAAAACAAATCCGGCAAAATTTCTTTCGGTACCGCAATCCTTACTGTGGCAAGTGGGTTTACAATTTGGCTGATTTCCAGGCCGCATGCGGCGCTGAGCAGCCTGTACGCATCGTTAAAGATAAGCCCATGCGCATCCGCAAGCCGGCGCACCGCAATGCGCATCCCTTTTTTTGCCGCCAGTTCAATATTCTCTGCCGATGAAACAAAAAACCAATTGTCTGTTGTTTCGACAACCGGGATGCCAACCGGAACCGCGATATCCCATTTCGTACACTCGAGCGTAACTTTTCCGCCGATTTCCACACCGGATCCGTCCAGTTCCCCGTCTCCCATTGCGGCGTGGAGATCACCGAGCGCAAGCAGGGCGCCTTCATGGAAAACGGGCAGGTACAATTTTGAACCGACCGTGATCCACTTCGTATCCATATTGCCGCCATGGTCGCCGGGCGTTTCGCACAGGACTGACCCTTCCGCCGGTGCTACGCCGATCACCCCGATCATCGGCCTTGCCGGAAATTGGAGCCGGCTGTTGAACAGTATTTTCCCGTCTTTCACCGGGATAATACGTGTATCGGATTCTTTCACGTCCCTTCCGAGCGCCCCCATCCCCGGATAAAGCACCATCACACCAACTTCGTTTAACGAAATATCCTTTATTTCCACACAAAGCGTATCGCCTTTTTTTACGCCTTCAATATAAATCGGGCCGGTTGCAGGATTTATAAAAGGGATATCTACTTCCGTCCGCAGCTGCGACGGGGAAGTAATTTTTCCGCAATAGCAGTCGTACGTTTCCACAGCAAATGTTTCGTTCAATCGGACTGTATACGCCGGTTTGTTTTCCGCCGAAAAATGGGTAATAAAATGTTCTTTTTGCAGTTGTTTCATTGTCCACTCCTTCCGCGGCCATTTAAAAAGGATGCTGGTTCAGCCACTGGCCGCCATCCATTGTAATGACTTCCCCATTGATATAAGACGCTTGGGGGGAGAACAGGAAATAGGCGAGTTCGGCAATTTCCTCCGGTGTACCGAGCCTGCCGAGCGGGACACTGTTTAACGTCCTTTTCGCCGCTTCTTCCGATACCCAAAGCTTATCGGCTCCGCCCGTCCTTTCAATTGGGCCGGGCGCAATCGCATTGACACGGATACCGTATTTTCCGCCCCATTCGACCGCCAGCGTGCGCGTCAAAGACAGTACGCCCGCTTTCGCCGCTGCAGAATGGGAAACGCCTGCTCCCGCCCTCCATGCATAAGTGGCTACCATATTTATGATACTTCCTTTTCTCTTTTTGTCTATCCAATAATTTCCAACCGCATGTGAACAATAAAAAGTGCCGTTTAAAACAATATTGATCACCGCATTCCAGCCGTTGACCGACAATTTTTCTGCAGGACAAATAAAATTTCCGGCGGCATTGTTGACAAGAAAATCTATGCGTCCGAACTGCCTGTCCGCCTCCGTCACCATCCTGCGCACATCTTCCGGGTTTCTGACATCCATTTGAACCGTCAGCGCATCCGGAGTAATGGCGAGCAGCTCCTCTTTCATTTTCGTCAATTTTTCCTCATCCCTGCCTGTGATCACAACTTTCGCCCCGGACTGCGCAAACTTTAATGCCATCGCTTTTCCCATTCCGTTTGATCCGCCTGTAATGATGACCACCTTTTCTTTCATCTTTTCTCCTCCCTAGGATGAATGAATAACCATTCATTTTATTTTTAAAGTTTTTAACGGGCAATCGCATGGATCTGCCCGTTATTTGCCGTTTTGTGCTGCCCCGGCGGCCATTTGGCTTGCGGGGCGCAATAAAACTATAAATCTCTTTTTAATTTCAGCAGGGATTCGTGCATTTTCGTTAACGACCGGATAATCGTTTTTTTTCGGTTATAGCCTTTCACAACGACCGTTAACCCGTTATATTCCGTAAAAACCTGCCCCCAAGAACTGTCATGCAAAAATCCGTAAACATAAATCTTAATATATCCCTCTTTGGCAGGAATAAAAAACATATCCATTCGTTCGCTCATTTTTGCACGCTCCTTTCGCCGTCTAAAGCGCGGCTCCGTTTCCCGGCTGCAGAACGGGGGTGCCGGTTTGTGTAAAAGGAACCGTCTTGCTGCATCATCTTATCCTATACAATACAATGTACCATTAGTACGGCAAAAAGAAAATATTTTTTTGCAATTCTGCGGGATGCTTTTACAGAAAAAACCGTTTTTCCACTTCTTCAGCGGTGATCGGCCGGCTGAAGAAATATCCTTGCGCTTTCTGGCAACGGACGGACCGCAAAAACTGCACCTGTTCTTTCTCCTCAACGCCTTCCGCCACCACTTCAAGCCCAAGATGGTGGGCCAAATGGATGATCGTTTTTGTAATCGCCACATCTTTTTTACTAATTTGCAGTTCACGGACAAAAGACTGGTCGATTTTTAAAATGTCTACCGGAAATTTTTTAATATAATTCAAAGAAGAATAACCCGTCCCAAAGTCATCGACCGATATCGTCAGCCCCATGTTTTTCAGCCTGTTAAGCATCTTTAATATATTGTCCTTGTCTTCCATCGCCCCTTCCGTAATTTCGATTTCAAGTGCAGAAGGCGGAAGACCGTATTTTCTCAGTGTCTTCCCGATAAAACCGGGCAGCCCCGGATCGAGAAACTGTTTTGGCGAAATATTGACAGCGACCCGGATATCGGCCCGCCCTTTTTTGCGCCATTTAGCGAGTTGGGCGCATACATGGTTGATCACCCATTCACCGATCGGAATGATCAGCCCTGTTTCCTCTGCGAGCGGAATGAATTTCAGCGGCGGGACATTCCCGAATTTCGGGTTATGCCATCTTAAAAGCGCTTCAAAACTTTTAATCCGACCCGTCTTGAGCTGCACCTGCGGCTGGTAATTGATTGTCAGCTCGTTTTTCTCAATTGCTCTCCGCAAATGGGCTTCCAGCATAAGATAATTATAGAAATCTGTATCCATATTTTTGCTATAAAAACGGAAATGGCCTTTTCCGCTTTCCTTCACTTTAAACAGCGCTGTATCTGCATGTTTGATTAATGTTCCCACTTCTTCCCCGTCTTCCGGATAAATACTGATCCCGATGGAGGGGGTAAGAAAGTAATCTTCGCCATCGATTTTAAAAGGTTCATAAAAGGCAGCCAAAATCTGCTCTGCAATTTTTTCAACCTCTTCTTTTGGGTGGCCGGAAACGACCGCAATAAATTCATCGCCACCCTGGCGATACACTTCATAATCATGAAAGGGAAGCTGTTTCAACCGCCGGGCCGCCAGCTTCAAGATTTCATCACCAACATGCTGGCCCAAAATATCATTAAAATACTTAAAACGGTCAAGGTCGAGATATAAAACAGCAAGCTGCGGCCCGCCTGCTTTTTCCTTCCCGGTTTTCTTTTGAAGTTGTTCGAGCAGTGCGCGCCTGTTCCAAAGCCCTGTCAAATGGTCGCGCATTTGGAAATATGTATGGGAAAACGGCAGTTGTTTACCGTCTTGAATCAGCTCTGTTATTTCCCTTGTGATCGCAATCACCCATTTGCCTTCATGTACGCCGACTAAAGATGTGTGGAAGACACGGTTGCTGTCCGGCCCGTGGATAAAATGGACCGGCCTTTTTTCTTCCAAGGCGGTTTTGCAATAGTGCTCGAACCGGGCGGCTTCCCCTTCCCCCAAAACTTCGTGTAAAAACTTGCCGATTTCGGCCGTATGCTCATCTTTGTTTACATAGGCAAATTTAAATGCCGGCCCCTGTTCCACTTTTAAAATGCTGACCGTATCATAAAACTGGGACAGGAAATCCCGGCTGAAAAAAGCTTCAACTTGAAGATCATGAAATTTCTCTCGTGCTGCTTTCGCTTCGTCCATAATATCATCCTTTTTATCCCGATTAAAGGGAAATATGGCCACCACGGCGTGGGATTTCCACATTTCCCGGCAAATGCAATACATTTGGAAAAATCTACTTCTATTTTACAGGGAAAAGCAAAAAAAGAATAGAAAAAACGGTGAAAACGGGTACAATAGAACAAGCGGATACCCGCCTGTTCTTTTATTCCTTACTGGCGATAAATGGCCACCAATTTGCCTTGCCGAGCACTTTTACGATTACCGGAACGAAGAGCGGAAGAATGACAAATGCATAGAGCAACAATCCTGTCAGCGTCAGTGTTGCAATTTGGAGCAATGACAAAACACCGGACGGCATCATTGCTGCAAATGTGCCAGATAAAATGATTGCCGCTGAAATGATAACAGTACCCATATTTTTCATTGACAGCAAAATTCCTTTGCGCACCGGCAAATCCTGATATTCATTGAACCGTTCCATCAGGAAAATCGAGTAGTCAGTGCCAAGCGCTATTAAGATGACAAACCCGAAGAACGGCACCACCCAGCTGATCCCAGGGTAGCCAAGCAAATGCACAAAAATGAGTTCGGCGAGCCCGACGGAAGCATAGTACGTCAGCAGCAGGGAAGCAAGCAAATACAGCGGCATCATCAATGACCGCAGGAAAATCATCAGCGCCAGCGTCACCCCGATCATCATATATGTAACGGTGCGGCTGTAATCCGCTTTCGACATTTTGTTTAAGTCATGATTAATGCTGGATACCCCGCCGATGCCGATATGGGCATTTTCCAGTTTCGTCCCTTTCACCGCATCTTTAACGGCCTTGCCGATGTCATCGATTGTGGCCATCGCGCCGTTTGAATATGGGTTTTCATTCAATGTGATGTTAAACGTCACCATTTTCCCGTCTTTTGAGATATAGTGGTTCAATGCTTTTTGGTAATCGGCGTTGGCCAAAAGCTCATCCGGAATATAGATGCCGGACTGTTCCATGGTTGTTTCATCCGATAAATCGTTCAAATAAGAGCCGGCATCATAAAGCCCTGCTTTAATTTTGCCCAACCCTTTCGCGCCTGAATCCAGGCCGTCCGACAACTGGTTGATTTTTGTACCGAATGTGTTGAAGCCGGACTGCAGACGTGCCTGCCCGTCAGCGATGCCCTGAAGCCCTTTTTGGATCGACGGAATTTTTTGGATCACTTGGTTTTGCCCGTCAGCTGTTTTGTTGATGCCGGACTGTAACTGGTTTAGCCCCTGGATGATTGGCGTAAAGCCATCCGCAAACTGGCCGAGGGCGGTTGAAATGGCTCCAAGCTTTTCATTCACCATCTCCAGTGTGGATGTCATCGTATGAATCCTGCTGTACAATTCGGCAATCGTACCACTGCTTGAACCGATGCCGAGCATGACCATTTCTTGCTGCAATTTTTGGAACTGCGGATCATTCTTCACTTCCGGATGGTCTTTTAAAAATGCTTGATAGGATGCCTCAAGCGTTTGCAGCTGTTGCGGGATGTCGCTCGGCAACTGGCCGGTTTGCTCGATAAACTGGTTTATGCCGGTTTCGACCTGCTGGTATTTTTCATAAAGCTGATTAAAGCCGGATTGCAGTTCCCTTGCCTGGTCCTGCGCTTTTTTTACACCGGTTTTCAGCTGTTCCGCACCTTGCGACCCGCTTCTGATCCCATTTTCAATCTGGCTGAGCGATGTATTAAGATCCCCCATGCTGGCTGCGATTTTCTCCGTTCCCGTCTGCAATTGGCCGATGCCGTCCGTTGCTTCTTTAAATTTCGATTTGGAATCTGCTAAAAACTGTGACGCTTCTTTCAGCCCTGATTTGATTTTGCCGATGCCGTTATTGCTTTTTTCAATACCTTCGCTTAATGTTTTTGCCTGGTTTTTGACGTAAATTTCTTTCATGATGCTGCCATCCGGCCTTGTAGCACTTTGCACCTGGGCGACATCCTTGACCTTATCGAGATCCGCGCTTATTTTTTCAATTAAGGCCAGATAATCTTTTGATTTGACGGATTCGTCGTTTTCAAGCACCACTTCGACCGGCATCACTTTACCTGCGCCGAAACTATCAGAAATGATATTGAACGCTTTTACGGCGTCATATCCGTTGCCGAGTTCGTCCAATGAATTGAATGACAGCTTTCCGTCATAGCTGACCGAGAGCGGGACCGTCAAAAGTGCAACGATCGCGAGGGCAAGAAACGGCCTTGCAAGCGAAAAAAGCCCGGCCCGTTCCCAAATTTTGCTTTCGCGGTGGGAAATTTCCCCACGTACCGGCCAGAACAGCCCCTTTTTCAGCGTAGCCATGAAAAACGGCACAATCGAAAATAATGCGCACAAAAGTACGACCACCCCGATCGCAACTGCGGAAGCCGACTGGTACAATTTAAAGCTGGCAAGCCCGATCGAAGCAAAACCGATCAGAACCGCAATGCCGCTAAACAATACCGTTTTCCCTGCCGACTTATAAGTAGTGGCGATCGCCGGAAGCACTTCATTTCCTTTTGCCAGTTCTTCTTTAAACCGGCTGAGCAGCAAAATGCAGTAATCCGTGCCGATCCCAAACAAAACGGCGACAAGGAAAATTTGCGTAAAATTCGAAACCGGGAAATCAAACTTGTCTGCCAAAATCGCAACAATGAATTGGCTGATCATATAAGAAATCCCGACGGTTAAAAGCGGAATAATAGGCGCAACAACCGACCTGTACACAAGCACGAGCACCACAAGAATAAAAATCACCGTAATGGTTTCCGTCTTTTTCAGCCCTGCTTGCGAGCTGTCCGTCACATCCTCATTGATCAGTTTGTTGCCTGTCATCATCGCCTCAACACCCGGCGTTTGGACCGCTTTTTGCAAATCAGCGCGGACACTTTTAAAAGGCTTGCCACCTGCATCGACCTGCGCCACAACCATCACCGTTTTGCCGTCTTTTGACACAAGCTGGCTTTTTAGGGAAGGATCGTTAAAATGTGTGGTCATATTTTGGATCGCGTACTGTTTCTTATTGCTTTCCAATCGCCCGACCGTGTTCCGGATATGATCCATATCTGAAGCCGAAAGCTTTTCCCTGCCATGAAACACAATCATGACACTTGTTGTATCACTGCCTGCATCATCGTGCCGGCTTTTGATCTCATCCGCTAAAGATGATGCATAGCCTCTCGGGACCGTGATCTGGCCTTTTTCACGGACTAACGGATCCATTGCCGGCGCTTTCCATGCCAATAAAATCCCGGCAGCAGCCCATAATAATACTACAACCCACCTGAACTGCACAATTCGCTTCATGAATAGAATCCCCCCCTGTTCCTTGTTTTGCCGGAAATAACTGATATGCAACGATTATAAAGAAAATGGCTGTATTAGTATGTAAAAAAATTGGAATTTTAATTAAGTTTACTTTCCAAAGTCTGTGGAAAGTAGTATAATTAACGAAAAAGTAAAATTATTTAAAAACGAAAGGAGTTCTATATTTGGATTCGCATAAACCTGCTCCATTGCAACCTACAATCCAAAACCTCTCTTATGCTATATTCACGGTCAATCGCCATGCGAAAACCGCTACCGACCCAAAATTTTTATACCTTTTGAAGAAAAAAGCCCTCGAAAAAATGATCCAGGAAGGAAAAGCGCTGAAAGTCGGCCTGCATTTTTCGGAACATCCGAAGTACAGCCAGCAGCAGTCAGACGTACTTGTCCGGTGCGGCGATTATACCTTCCATATTCCGCCTTCAAAAGCGGATTTCAAACAACTTCCCCATCTTGGAAAACTCGACCATTCGACAAGAAACCCGAAATGCCACATGTCCCTCAGCCAGGCAAAACACTTGTTGCAAGTTTATACAGGGCTGAAAGAAAACCAGCATCCCGGGCAGCTGCCCCGTTCCGGCAAAAAAACTTACAAACCTGTTTTTAAAAAACTGGGCGAATCGTTCTTCTAAACCAAGAACGGGCAGCGGATGGCGGGAAACGCGAATCAAATATTGCATAAAACCCCCCGGCACAAGGCAGGGGGCTTTTCGTTTGCCCTCACAGCACATGTTCGTCAATCGAAAGGATCAGTTGATTGATTTCAGGTTTGCTGATTTGTGCATCTGCACCGACCATTTCCCCCTTGTGCCGCAGTGTGTCGGTAATCAGCGAGGAAAAAATAATGACCGGCAATACGTTTAATTCGCTGCTTTGTTTAATTTTTTTCGTCAAATGGTGGCCGTCCATCAGCGGCATTTCAATATCCGTGATGACAAGCTGCACTTCATCGGTAACGTTTTTCCCGCTCTCCGCGATTCCGACCAAATAATCGTACGCCTCTTTTCCGTTTTCAAAAAACTCAATTTTTTCATATCCCGCTTCAAGCAAAGTATCGTGGAGCAAACCGCGCAAAAGGCCGGAATCTTCCGCAATCAAAATCCGTTTATTGCTCCGTTCCCTTTTCCCGAGTTTTTTCACATCTTCCACGCGGATGCTTGTTTGCGGGTTGATTTCCGCAATGATCTTTTCAAAATCAAGCATCAGGATCATATCCCCGCCATTCTTGATGACCCCAGTGATGTGCGAAGATGCACCCGTATACATTTCGGACGGCTTCTCGATCTGGCCCCAGGAAAAGCGGTGGATTTTTGTTACACTGTCCACATGGAATACAATTTTTTGCTGATTGAATTCCGTGACGATAAATTTATCGTTTTCACCCATTTGCACCTGCTGCCCAAGCACTTTGCGTAAATTGACAACGGGCAGCACTTCCCCGCGCAGCTGGATGATCCCTTCAATATAAGGATGGGCGTGCGGAATCGCGGTGACCGGAACCGGCATAATAATTTCCTTGACTTTAATCACATTAATGCCATAATAGCTCCCGCCGGCATGAAACTCAACGATTTCTACTTCGTTTGTCCCGCTTTCCAGTAAAATGCCCTGCTCTTGATTCATGGTCCTGCCCCCTCGCGTATTTCTCATTATCACATGGACGGTTTTTGTATAATACTGGCAAATGGGCCTGCAAATGAAGCACTTCCCATTTCCGCCCACATCTTTTATATCGGCAAAAATTGCGAGGATTTCACTACACATCCGGCAAAAAGGGGAATGGCTTCAATCGTTGATGATCACATACGTGCCGGCGATCATATCATGGAGCGCCTGTTTTTTCTCTGTAAAAGCAGCCAAAAGATAACCGATGTAAAATACAGCTGACAAAGACATCGCCAAAGCCCTTCCGAGTGCGCGCCAAAATGAGATGCGCCCGCCATCGCTGCCGATAATTTTCAAACCGAGCGCCCTTTTTCCGAGCGTTGCCTGCCACTTGGAAGAATGGAAAATGGCGAAGTACAGGGAAAAAACGAACGCGGATACAACCGCCGCAACCGCAAAACAGAGCGCAAAAGCAAAATCCTGCTGCGGGGTAAAATCCTCTGACCCGGATCCGCCGATCACGGCAACGGATACGATGATGATGCCGAAAAATACCACAACGGAGGGAATGCTGACAATCAATAAATCTATGAGATAAGCGGCAAAACGCAGCCAAAAACCGGCGTATCTTCTTTCAATCATCTGGCTCTCTTCCATTTTTTCAACTCCAATCCTTTTAAATATATACGATAAAAATGAGAAAATCATTCATTTTCGGTGAAAAAGGTCTCATTTCTTTACCCGTAAAAATTTTCCGTCAAACCAAATGCGTGGTAAGATAATAAGGAATGCCATACATATACAGAAAGCTGCACTGTTAAAGGAGGAAATGAGTTTTTGGAACATTTATTGAACCCGCATGTACTGGAGATTGAAATTTCCGGAATCCGTAAGTTTTCAAATATGGTTGCAGATATAGAAGATATCGTTTCTTTTACGATCGGGCAGCCCGATTTCCCGACACCGGAACACGTCAAGCAGGCAGGCATCCGTGCGATTGAAGAGAATGCAACCACTTATACCCATAACGCCGGCGATCTTGCTTTACGGAAGGCGGCCGCCAAGTTTGCGGAAACGAAATACGGGCTTTCTTACAAGCCGGAAACGGAAGTGATCGTGACGATTGGCGCCAGCGAGGCAATCGATATTGCTTTAAGGACGATCCTTACACCCGGTTCTGAAGTCATATTGCCCGGCCCGGTTTATCCGGGATATGAACCGGTGATCCGCCTGTGCGGCGCTGTACCGGTATACGTTGATACAAGAAACAGCCAGTTTAAGCTGACGGCGGATTTGATCCGGGAGGCGCTCACGAATAAAACAAAATGCATCATACTCCCATATCCTTCCAACCCTACAGGGGTAACTTTGGAAAAACGGGAATTGCAGGAAATTGCCGATCTCATCCGCGGCAAAGAATTATTTGTTCTTGCAGATGAAATTTACAGTGAACTGGCTTATGATATGCCGCACGCTTCCATCGCTTCCTTTTTACGGGAACAGGCAATTGTCATCAACGGCGTTTCAAAATCGCATGCGATGACCGGCTGGCGTATCGGCTTCGTATTCGCCCCGGAACAACTTGCCAAACATATTTTAAAAGTCCACCAGTATAACGTATCATGTGCCTCCTCGGTTTCACAAAAAGCGGCGCTTGAAGCATTGACAGCCGGCATCCATGATTCGGAAGAGTTGAAAAAAGAGTATCGAAAAAGAAGGGAATTTGTGTGCAAAAAGCTTGCAGAAATCGGCCTCCATTATGTAAAGCCGGACGGCGCTTTTTATGTTTTTGTCCAACTGCCAAAAAAATATAAAGGATCGTCTTTCGATTTTGCAGTTGAAATGGCCCAAAAAGACAAAGTCGCGGTTGTTCCGGGCAGCGCCTTTTCCAAATACGGCGAAGGCTGGTTCAGAATGTCGTATGCATGCAGCTTGGAAACGCTCGAAAAAGGGCTTTTGCGCATGGAAAAATTTATTTCAAACCTCAATTGAGCAAAAAACCCGCCGGAAAATTTGTCCGGCGGGTCTTCCCTGTTATTCTGCCCAATACTTGATTAACGCCTGCGTACCACTGTTTTCTTCCCCCTTTTGGGCAAGCTCCTCATATAATTTTTTGCTGAGGGCGAGGCCCGGCAGGTCAAGCCCCATTTTTTCCGCTTCATCCAGGGCGATTTTCATATCTTTAATAAAATGTTTGATAAAAAAGCCCGGTGAATAATCGCCTGCAAGCATTCTAGGCACGAGGTTGGACATCGACCAGCTTCCGGCCGCCCCCGCACTGATGGATTGCAGTACTTTTTCCGGATCGAGCCCGGCTTTTTGCGCATATACAATCGACTCCGTCACACCGATCATATTGGAAGCAATCGCGATTTGATTGCACATTTTTGTATGCTGGCCTGCTCCCGGCCCCCCCTGCAGGACGATATTTTCGCCCAGAACGGAAAAAATCGGTCTGGCCGATTCAAACACATCTTCATCGCCGCCGACCATGATTGTCAGTGTCCCTTTTTGGGCGCCGATGTCCCCGCCGGAAACAGGCGCATCCAAAGCTTTCAAGTTTTTCTCTTTTGCAGCTTCATAAATTTTTTTCGCTAACGTAGGCGTTGACGTCGTCATATCGATCAGTAGCGTTCCCTCTTTTGCGGCGCCAAGCAGCCCATTTTCCCTAAAATAAACTTCTTCTACATCATGCGGATACCCGACCATCGTTAAGACGACATCCGCTTTCGCAGCCGTTTCCGCGGGCGTGGTACACCATTCGGCCCCCTGTTCAAGAAGTGGGGCTGCCTTTTCTTTTGTCCGGTTGTATACAAAAAGCGGATATCCTGCTTTCAGGAGATTCTGTGCCATACTCCGTCCCATTACACCTAATCCGATAAATCCGATATTTTCCATTCTTATTCCCCCGTTATCATGAAATTCTTTGCAGCCCGCCGCGGCGCATTGCATAGTTCCTACAAAATTCGGACAGCATTGCGCGCAACCAAATACAAAAAAGCCTGTACTGCGACAGACCAAAGTCAAATGGGGTGCAAGAAAGAAAACAATCTCTCACGTTTGCTTTCTTTATCCCCGCATTTTCGGACTTTAAACCAAAATTTTTTGTAACAGAGAATTTTTCCCCTTTTAACCGGCCAACTTTAAATTGATTTTACCTTTCCGCCGTCGATCAGGAAACTGCTTCCGGTTACATAGGAATTGGCTTCCGATGCGAGGAACGCGACAAACTTTCCAAATTCGTCCGGTTCGCCGTATCTGCCGAGCGGGATCGACCGCAATTCCTGCGCCTGCACTTCCTTCACCGTTTTTCCGGTTTTCTCGGCAGTGACTTGATCAAGATGGACAATTCTGTCTGTTGCAATCCTGCCCGGACCTACCGTATTGACAAGAATGTTGTAAGGCGCCAGTTCTTCCGCAAGCGATTTGGATAGTCCGACGATACCGGTGCGGAACGTATTCGACAAAATCAGCCCAGAAATCGGTTCTTTAATCGATGAAGAGGCAATATTGATCAGCCTACCGCCGTTTTTCTTCAAAAGCGGCAATGCTTCGCGGATGATGCGTATGTATGAAAGCAGGTTCAGTTCAAACGATTTTTGCCAGTCTTCATCACTCATATCTTCAAAATTCCCGGCTGGCGGACCGCCTGCATTATTCACGAGAATATCCAGCCTGCCGAACACTTCCTTCGCCTTTTGCACCATTGCCTTAATGTCTTCGCGGTTTGTGATGTCGGCGCGGACATATTCCACATTTCCAGTCCCTAAAGCGGACAATTCATCTTTTACCGCCTGCAATTTTTCTTCATTCCGACTTGTGATGAGGACATTGGCCCCTTCCAGGACGAGTTGTTTCGCAACAGCCTTTCCAAGTCCCTGGCTGGAAGCTACAACAAGCGCTGCTTTTCCTTTCAACCCTAAATCCACGAAAATCCCTCCTGAATGGTTTGTTAAATTTACAACTGTTTTCATTATAAACGATTTTCTCCCGTCCTTACATCCGCAAAGCTTGCACATACTTGCAAAAAGCCCCTGCGGGAATCGCGGCGCCTTTGACAATGGGACGAATTTCACGGCCCAATCAAAAAAGGCCGGACGGAAAACCCGTCCGGCAAAAATAGGGGGAAAAATGAGAAAGAAACGATATACATCCGGTATTGTAATAATACTGGATACCAATACCTTACCCTAATACCGGGATAGTTTATATATACCCGCTTTCTTCCCCATTAATCCTTCTTTTTTTGAAAAAATTTTTTATGAATTGGAAAGAACTTTTTTCACGTGTTCCTTCACTTCTTCATTGGTAGAAAGGTTCAAGACTTCCTCAGCCAGTTTTTCCATGTCGGATTTATTCAGGCCACGAATTTGGGCGCGTGCCCTTAAAATGGAGGAAGCGCTCATTGAGAACTCATCAAGGCCGAGGCCGAGTAGAATTGGAATTGCGATTTCGTCCCCTGCCATTTCGCCGCACATGCCGGCCCATTTGCCTTCTTTATGCGCCGCATCAATGACGCGTTTTACAAGGCGGAGGATCGCCGGGTTGTATGGCTGGTACAGATACGAAATGCGCTCGTTCATGCGGTCGGCAGCCATTGTGTACTGGATCAGGTCGTTTGTGCCAACGCTAAAGAAATCGACTTCTTTTGCGAACACGTCTGCCATGACCGCCGTTGAAGGGATTTCAACCATGATGCCGACTTCGATATTATCTGAAACTTGTACGCCTTCCTGCACAAGTTTTTCTTTTTCTTCCAAAAGGATCGCTTTTGCCTGGCGGAATTCATCCAAGTTGGAAATCATCGGGAACATGATTTTCAAGTTGCCGTGTGCGCTCGCACGGAGCAATGCACGAAGCTGAGTGCGGAAAATATCCTGCCTGTCCAGGCACAAGCGGATCGCACGGAAGCCCAAGAACGGGTTCATTTCTTCCGGCAACGGCAAATAAGGCAGTTTTTTGTCTCCACCGATATCAAGCGTACGGACAACTACCGGTTTGCCGTTTAAGCCTTCCAGCACTGCTTTGTATGCCTCAAACTGCATTTCTTCGGAAGGAAGCTCGTCCCTGCCCATGTACAGGAATTCGGTACGGTACAAGCCGACACCTTCCCCGCCGTTTTTGATGACGCCTTCCAAATCGTTCGGTGTGCCAATATTGGCTACAAGTTCTACATGGTGCCCGTCTTTCGATACGGATTTTTCATTAACCAGCTTGGCCCATTCGGCTTTTTGCTGTTCGTATTGTTCTTGTTTTTGTTTGTATTCGTCCACAATTTCCGGAGTCGGATTCACATGGACATCGCCGCTGTTGCCGTCTACGATGACAAGGTCGCCGTTTTGGATATCCTGGATCGCGGTTTTTGTCCCGACGACTGCAGGAATTTCCAAAGAACGCGCCATAATCGCAGAGTGCGATGTACGTCCCCCGACATTTGTCGCAAATCCTTTTACATATTGGCGGTTTAATTGAGCAGTATCGGAAGGGGTCAAGTCATCGGCAATGACAATGACTTCTTCCGAAATCATGCTCGGATTCGGGATTTCCACATTCAACAGGTGGGCCAAAATCCGTTTTGTCACGTCGCGGATATCCGCAGCGCGTTCCCGCATATACTCGTTGTCCATTTGTTCAAACATGGTCACGAACATATCGGCAATTTCTTTTAATGCGTATTCCGCATTGATCTGATCATCCCTGATTTTATCCTGGATCGGAGTCAGTAATTCCGGATCGTCTAAAACAAGCAAATGGGCATCAAAGATAGCCGCTTTGTCCGGCCCCAAAGCTTGAAGTGCGTGCTCCCTGATCGCCTGCAATTCAGATTTGGATTCGGACACAGCAGCTTTAAAACGGTTAATTTCATCCGCTGTATTTTGGACAGTCGTTTTTTCAAAAGATAAATCAGGCTCTACCAAGCGATAGGCTTTTGCTATCGCAATCCCGTTGGAAGCTGCTATACCTTTCAAAATTGTTGACATTATTCGCCCAAACCTTCTTTTTTCATTAATTCAGCTAAAGCGTTTAATGCATCATCGGCGTCGCTTCCTTCAGCAATAATGGAAATGTCAGCGCCTTTGCCGATCCCAAGGGACATAACACCCATGATCGATTTCAAGTTTACTTTTTTATCCTTATACTGTAATTGGATATCTGAATCAAATTTGCTAGCCGTTTGCACAAGCAATGTTGCAGGACGTGCGTGGATTCCTGTATCTGCCGTTACTTTGAATTGTTTTTCAGCCATAGGTAAAACTACTCCTTTTCTTTAATATAGTACTAAAAATAAAACACCATGCATTTTTCGTCAATATTTATGGGGCATCATACATAAAAAAGACAAATATTGCACAATGCGGGAATAAAACGAAATCCCCGTAATAGGATAACACGCCTTCAAAAATAAAACAATCATCTGAGTTAACTTCATTTTGCTTAACTTTGCGCGATTTTATTCAAACATAAAGCAAAATCAACTTCGCGGCGTATCCAAATACCGGTAAACCACATTTCCGCCGTGCTGGGCAATCCCCTTAAAATGCTTAAAATCGTCCTGGACGACGAGCACTTCCCGAAACGCCATAAAATCTTCGTGCTTTACGTATAATTCTTCAATTTCCCTATTGCGCAGCCGGTTGATTGCGTTCTTGATTTCCTCTTCCGTCATATCCATCACCCCAAGCGGTATTTTAGCACATTTTCGCTGCCATTCCCTCTATTTCTTTCTGGCCGGAAGAACTGCCTCACCATACAAATTCTCTTTTCCCCTAGAAAAATAGACAACGAATTTTCATTTTCATATTTTTTATCTTGAACTTTTCTGAAAAATAGTGCAAACTGGTAACAATAATTTCACTATTGGGGGAATCTCAATTGAAAAAAGCACAGGTTGGCGACATCATCGAATTTAAAAACGGACTCCAGGGCATTGTTGAAAAGGTAAATGAAAATTCTGTCATCGTCGATTTAACGTACATGGAGAACTTTAAAAATCTTGAGCTGGAAGAAAAAACAGTGGTAAACCATAAAAATTACCATATTATCCAGTTCGCTTTAAATGAATAAATCGCTCCATCAGCCCCACCTGAAAAGAAACTGGAAGCGACCGCCAGTTTCTTTTTTATGGTGCCCAAAGCCACTCTCCCACAGTTTCTTGTTAATTTTGTGAAATTTTTAACATTATTTTTCGCCATTTTACCAGATACCTTTTTCTCCGCTTCTTTGATAAAATAAGGTTTGGTATTTTACATTGGACTGTCTCCCGGACAAACGGCCTTTTTCAGCCGGTGTTTCTTTTTCAGCCTAAGAAAGGAGAGCTTTATCGGTGACAAAAAACATGATTGATACAAAGCTCCTGGGAAGTATCATTATCGCCCATCTCCTTTTATATATTACTTTTCAGGATCTTTCTGTTTTTTGGTATTTGTACTCGGGCGCAATGCTGTTTTTGGTCAGTTATGCTGTTTTTCTAGGGAAATCGGAAAAACATGAAAAGCTTTCCTATCTCCAATTGTTCATGTACGGAATCCTTTCCGGTTTACTTTTATATATCGTTTTTAGGCTTGGCAATGCAGTGCTGGGGCTGTTGCCTGGCGGGCTTGACAGGGAAGTCGTACTGGCATACAGGCGGTTCTCCCCCGATACGATCTGGCATTACCTTGCGCTGGTTTTCATTTTGGTCCCCGGAGAAGAAATTTTCTGGCGCTCATTTGTCCAGGCACGGCTCATGAAAAAGGCGGAACCCAAATATGCGATCCTCATCGCCGCTGTTTTAAATACTTCCGTTTATCTATACTGCAGTTTAAAGATTATGGCTATTGCCGCATTTGTCGGATCCGTTTTTTGGGGTTTGCTTTATGCAAAAAAACGGAGTCTGACCATCCAAATTTTATCGCATCTTACTTTTGATTTACTGCTTGTCGTCTTCCTGCCAATTTATTAATCAGGGCGGCAGCTTTTTTACGGAAAGGCTCTGTTAAATTTTATTGCTGAGATCGCTTGTTTCTGAGATTCCAGCGGGATAAGCGGGGAAGAAGAGAAACCTCGTGCTGGGGTATCAGGCGGGGAAGCCCGCGGCGCATTATGAGCGAAGCGGATTTCGCGATCACCAACATTGATCACGAACATAACCTATGGAAAAGTTTGCAAATCGCCACGGCTAGTTCCGGATGGTTTTATATCCAAGCATAACGATAAAAAGAAGGCTGAAGTACCCAAATAAAGGATATAAAAAAGACAGCAGCGCCCCGTAATGCATAAAGCTGATCATGGCAATGGCAGCCAAAATCAGGGCAAACATCCGCCCGCTTTTCATTGGCATGTATTTTTGCAGCTGTTTTTCAAGCCCGTACACATCACCGATGATCGAAGTAAAAATCTCCCCGAAAATAAGTACCACATAAATAGAATAAATTGCCGGGAAACTCATTTTGACAATATGCGCCATTGGGATTTCCACAGTCGAAACATCCGGCAGCATTATCAGCGACAAATGGCTCGAGATCAGGATGAGCATTAAAAACAACCCACCCAATATTCCGCCGGCCCGGACAATGCTTTTATCCTTTACTTCTGCCGCAAGCGGAACGAGCACCGCCTGCGCAAGCGCGAGATTAAAAGCCGCATAGGATAATGCACGGAGGATCGCGTGTGGAATCTGCCCGGTTTCCGGCCGCGCCGCAAAAGATTCGAAAAATCCTTCTGCCCGGACGGACTGCGACATCAGCAGCAGATTAAACGCAATCATCAACGGCACGACAAACGTATTCACGCCGAGGAGGCCCTTCGTCCCGGTGCACATGACAGCAAAAGTGAGAATGATGGTGAGCGAAATGCCGGTAATCCGGCTGAGATGAAGCTGTTCCTGAAATACGGCGCCTGCACCCGACAGCATGACCCCGCACACGCCAATAAGCATGGCCATCATCAAAAAGTTCACGCCGCCGGCAAACGTTTTTCCAAATAAATAATGGTTCAATTCTTCATAGGAGTCTGCTCTTAAATCAATCGCGATTTCCATCATTTTTGTACCGAACACAATAAACAAAAGCCCCGAAAAGCAAATGGCAAATAACCCATATAATCCGAAACGCGTAAAAAACTCCGCAATTTCTTTTCCTGTCGCAAATCCGGCCCCGATGACCGTCCCGATATAGACAGCCGCAATTTGCACAGCCCCGGCCCATTGCTTCAACACCTGCACCCCTTTTAATGAAAAACATTTTACGGAAAGCCGCGGACGGGCCCCACTACTATCCTATGTATATCGGTATCAAAATAGCCCAGATAAATCGGGTTCCGCCCGCCTGAAAAATTGGTCAAAAAAAGTCAAAAAAACACTTTACAACCGAAAAACATTGCCGTATACTATAGCCAAGGTTAAAATTAATCAAACCAAGGTGATGCGAATGACTTGCGTTTTCGAAAACTTTGGTATATAATGTCGTTGCAAAGGTCAAAGATGGTCAAAGATAAAAAGGCAAAGCTGATGTGTAATTGCAAAAATCTTGCATCCGACATCACTTTGTTCTATAATTAAGCTGTAAAGGTCAAAGATGGTCAAACAAAGTGCACGGAAGCAAATCAATTGCATCTTGTGAAACTTTGATTTATACTTTTGCAATAAAGGTCAAAGTAAGTCAAATCACTTTGATCTGTTTTTCAATTAAATTAGTCAAAGATAGTCAAAATCAAACCGATCAAAGGGAGGAATGTTTGATGCTTTGCGACAAATGCCATCAAAACGAAGCAACGATCGGAATGCATATAAATGTGAACGGAAATCAAAAAACATTAAACTTATGCCAGTCTTGCTACCAAAAAGAACGTGCAAAATTTGAAAACAGCTGGGGAGGTATGTTTATGAATAACGGATTTGGAAATTTCGGAGGTTTTGGAGGCTTTGGCGACTTCAATGATCTCTTTAACCAAATGAATGTGAACGGATTCCAGCCGAACGGCGCAAAACAAACCGTGCAAACCCAAACGCAGGGCGGCGGCAACGGATTTCTTGACCAATTCGGCCGCAACTTGACGGCCGCTGCAAGAGCCGGCCAGATCGACCCTGTCATCGGGCGCGACGAAGAAATTGCGCGCGTAATCGAAATTTTAAATCGCCGCAATAAAAACAATCCGGTCTTAATCGGTGAACCTGGCGTCGGGAAAACTGCGATCGCAGAAGGACTTGCTTTAAAAATCGTTGAAAAACAGGTTCCTGCAAAATTGCGCAATAAAGAAGTTTATTTGCTTGATGTTGCATCCCTTGTCGCCAATACCGGCATCCGCGGCCAATTTGAAGAACGGATGAAAAAATTGATTGCTGCACTTGAACAGCAAAAAAATGTGCTCATCTTTATCGATGAGATCCATCTGCTCGTTGGCGCTGGTTCTGCTGAAGGTTCGATGGACGCAGGCAATATTTTAAAACCGGCGCTTGCCCGCGGCGAAATCCAAGTCATCGGGGCGACGACTTTGAAAGAGTACCGGCAAATCGAAAAAGACGCTGCACTTGAACGGCGTTTCCAACCGGTCCAAGTCAATGAGCCGGGCCTCAATGAAACAGTCATGATTTTGCGCGGCTTAAAAGACCGGTATGAAAAATACCATCACGTCACTTATACCGATGAAGCGATCGAAGCTTGCGTAAACTTGTCGCACCGATATATCCAAGACCGCTTCTTGCCGGATAAAGCGATCGACTTAATGGATGAAGCGGGCTCGAAATTGAACTTGACAATCACCGTGCCAAGCAAAGAAGATATCCAAAAACGGCTCGCGGAAATTGCGCAGGAAAAACAGGCTGCGCTCGCGAAAGAAGATTATGAAAAAGCAGCTGAACTGAAAAAAGAAGAAGAGAAACTGCAGGAAATGGCTGCATCAGGCCAAGAAGCTTCAAAACCGGTAGTGGATGTTGTGCAAATCCAGGAAATCGTTGAAAAGAAAACGGGCATTCCTGTCGGCAAACTCGAAGCGGATGAAGCGCAAAAATTACAGCATCTTGAAGAAAACCTGGCTGCAAAAGTGATCGGCCAGGAAGAAGCGGTCAAGAAAGTTGCGAAAGCGATCCGCCGTTCACGCGCCGGCCTGAAAGCGAAAAACCGCCCGATCGGTTCCTTCCTGTTTGTCGGCCCTACCGGCGTCGGGAAAACGGAATTGACAAAACGTTTGGCGGAACAATTGTTCGGCACGAAAGATGCGATGATCCGCCTCGACATGAGCGAATACATGGAAAAACACAGCGTTTCGAAATTGATCGGTGCCCCTGCCGGATACGTCGGTTACGAAGATGCGGGGCAATTGACGGAGAAAGTGCGCCACAACCCGTACAGCATCATTTTGCTGGACGAAATTGAAAAGGCGCACCCGGATGTTTTGAACATGTTCCTACAAATTTTGGACGACGGTCGCTTGACCGATGCGCAGGGCAGAACGGTCAGCTTCAAAGATACCGTCATTATTATGACAAGCAACGCAGGCACCCAATTTAAGCATAAAGAAGTAGGATTTGCGAAGAGCGAAGCGATCAAAGAATCGAATATCCTCGACTCTCTCGGCGAATTCTTCAAACCGGAATTTTTGAACCGTTTTGACAGCATCATTGAATTCAAATCGCTTGAAAAAGAACATTTGATCAAAATTGTGGATTTGATGCTCGGCGAATTGAGTGAAATGTTGAAAGAACAAGCGATTACGCTTGAAGTATCGGAAGAAGCAAAAGAAAAAATCGCTGACCTCGGTTATGACCCGGCTTTTGGCGCACGCCCGATCCGCCGTGTCATCCAGGAAAAAGTGGAAGACCGGATTGCCGACTTTATTCTCGACCATCCGGAAGTGAAAAACTTAAAAGCGGAAGTCCGCGGCGGCGAAATTGCCATTGCTGCGAAATAATGGCGGACTCTACCGGCATGCAGCGCTTTTGCATGCCGGTTTTTTATATACCGGAAGATACCCGCTGGTGTATCATTGCGGAGTACCGCTGATTTCTCTCTGCTTTCCGCTGATACTAGATGCGTACCCGCCGATTTCTCTGCCTTTTTCGCTGATTCTTCCGCGGCGGGTACCCGGTCCGCTATGATCGTCAAAAAATTTACCTTGCCACCGGATTCCTGTTGCAAAGAAAAAATGACCATGATTACCAATGTTCTTTCACCGGGGAAGGCTCTACAACCCCCCCCCCCCGCTGCATCAGCTTGTAAACCGGAAACCCGATCACAGTAAGGGCGCGGCACCCATGCTCAAATGCGCGGCTGCCATCCCGCTCGGATGGGAAAAATTGCTCCGTCCCCTTTTCATAAACCGAAAAAGGCAATCATAAAAATCGGGATCAATTTTCCGACGATAAACATAATCTGGATAAAACCGCCGAATTTCGTACCAAGCAGGTTCATCGTTGTTAAAAAGAGTACGGTCAAAATGCCGATCCACACTTTGTTATTTTGGACGGAACCGAAAAAATTGGCAAGGATCGAACCGAATACAATCCGAGCGCACCGATAACCGCAGGCCCGTAAATCAGCGACTGGATCCATCCGCATAAAAAGTCCCAAACTTTTCCATACACGGTTTCCAGATATGCGTACAATCCCCCTGTCCGCGGAATTTTCACGCTCACTTCGGCAATCGTTAAGCCGCCCGCCAGCGTGATCACACCGCCGATGACCCATGCCAGCATCGCCATTGCTGAATTTCCGGCAGAAGAAAGAATGATGCCTGGTTTCATAAAAATGCCGGATTCGATCAGCGAGCCGATGACAATTGAAGTGGCAACAAAAAATCCGATGGTCTTTTTCAACTGTGGCTTGTCTTTCACGCCAAATCCCCCAAGTGGTATAAATATATGCACATTATATCACAACATACTTTACTAAAATAATTTTCAGAATCATTTTATTTTAGAAAACATCTTCCCTTCTTTTTTTATTGGAAATCTATATACAAAAAAAGCCGGAAAGAATATTCAATCAGGAATATTCTTTCCAGCTTTTTTGATCAAATCAATGGCAGTACGTTTCTCATCGTCGCTTAAAATCGACATAATCGAGTGGATCCGCCTTTTATGTTCGGGAAAAACCGATTCAATAAAGGCCCTGCCCCGGTCCGTAATATGCGCGTACGTAATACGGCGGTCATTCGGGCAGGAAATCCTTTCTAAATAGCCTTTTTTTTCAAGCTTATCCACCACATAAGTGATGCTTCCGCTTGCCAACAGAATTTTTCCGCCAATCTGCTGCAGCGGCTGATCCCCTTTATGGTACAAAAGCTCAAGAACCGCAAATTCAGTAGGATTAACCCCCTGTTTTTGTATAAATGTATTGGTGTATTCTTTAATGGCGCGTGAAGCTTTTGACAAAACGACAAATAATTTTAATGACAGCTCCATGTCATTTCCCATAGTATCGAATCCTTTTTTCCTTTTTACACCATTATATTTGGAAATTGGCACATTGGCAATGCATGGGTTACTCAGCTTACACGCCGCCCGTGATATGCAGGCGTTGTCTAATGATTTGGATTTAAAAGGTGGGATCAGGATGAGCAATCAGAAGCAGTTTCCAGGTTCACATTAAACAAGCTGCATTTTTTTATGTTCTTTCCGTGCTTCAACCAAATTCGGCCGTTGCACTTTTTCATATAAAATAAACGACATTTCCCTGATGATGACCATCTCGGAAGAAAGGGTGCTGTGCTGCTTGCGGTATGCTTCATACTCGTTCATGAGCGCATCGAGCTGTTGGCTGCACTGCACCGTTTTCTCATGGGTAAGCCCCAATTCTTTTCCAAGTTTCATCATTTCCTGGCGTTTTTTCTGAATACGTAACAGATACTTGTTCTCCTCCAACCAATTCTTGTCCACTTTCAAATTCTCCTTTTGCCTTCTATTTTTCGCTGATTTGGTTTCTGTTGTCCCCCATGCAAAGCAGATTCCCAAAAAATGTGTGAGATTCTACACATGGAAAACGCCGGAAGTCCTGTTGATTTTCCGGATTTCAAACCATTACTAAAGCATTATCGCAGGTCTTGACGTAAATGTAAATAGATTCGCAATATTAGACAAAATTTTCACCATATCTTTTCGTTCCTTTCTGAAAATCAACGGCTTTTGACAGCATTATGTTTTTTTGGGGTATGCCAAGGAAAAATAACAAAAAACTCCTGAGAAAGGTGAGACGGATCATGAATCAATATTTGCTGGCAAAAGCGGCCGGATGGCTTTTCCGTCCAAAAGTAAAGCAGCATTTAAAAGACAGGCAGTAAAGTAAAAACACGGAGAAAAGGAGACACAAATCGGATGAAAAGGAAAATTGCCTGCATTCAAATGGATATTGCCTATGGGGATCCTGAAAAAAATTTTAATACAGCGGAAAAATGGATTGAAAAGGCAGCGGCTTACGGCTGCGATCTGGCCGTTCTGCCCGAACAGTGGACCACCGGTTATGACCTTACCCGCCTGGATGAACTGGAAAAAGGTTACGCCGTGCATCTCTCAGACGGAAAATATTATAATACTTTGCTGATTGCCGAAAAGGACGGCAAATGCAGCATACCGTACAGTTTCAATTGATGGATGAGCACCGTTATTTTGCACCAGGGGCAAGCGACGGCCTGTTTACACTCGGCGGCGGAACATTCGCGGGCGTTATCTTGTTATGATATCCGCTTTCCTGAATGGGTCCGTAAAATTGCTTTACGCGGTGCAAAAACGCTGTTTGTGCCGGCTGAATGGCCGCTTACACGGCTCGACCACTGGCGTACCTTATGTATGGCACGCGCCATTGAAAACCAGTTTTTGTGATTGCCTGCAACCGGGCCGGAAATGACCCTGCCAATACTTTCGCCGGGCATTCGATGATCATCGGCCCGTGGGGGGGGGACATTTTAAGCGAAGGCAGGGAAAGGGAACAGCTCGTGACTGCTGAAATCGATTTGGCCGCCGTGGATGAAGCGCGCAGCATAATCCCTGTTTTTTCCGACCGGATGCCGGATTTTTACTAATTGTATTAAAAAAGCTTCCAAAAATCCGTCCACACCGGATTTTTGGAAGCCCCTTCAGCATAAACACCCTTCCAGCCGCAAAAGGATTTCCTTTTTGTCCAGCTGCTTTCCGGCATAGCCGGTCAGCGACCTGTCTTTTCCTATCACACGGTGGCATGGGATAATAACCGGTATTTGATTTTTTCGGTTGGCCTGTCCGACCGCCCGCACTGCTTTCGGCCTGCCGATTGCTTTTGCAATATCCGAATACGACCGCGTTTCCCCGTATGGGATTTTTTGCAGTTCCTTCCAGACAGCCATTTGAAAAGCCGTCCCTTCAACGCAAACCGGCACATCAAAGGCCTTCCTTTTCCTTGCGAAATACTCTTCCAACTCGCGGACGGCCTGTGAAAGGACCGGATGCCCGGGATCCGGATTGCCTTCTGCACGGCCGAAATCGATGGCTGTTACCCCTTCCTCATTTGCCCATACCGTTAAAGGGCCGATGGGGCTCTCCATCCATGTGAAAGCCATTTTTCATCACCTAACCGTTCTGTGTGGGAAGATAAATATGGAATATTGTGCCTTCCCCCACTTTGCTTTCTACATCGATCATTCCTTTATGCTCTTTGATAATTTTATAACTGATCATCAGCCCAAGTCCAGTGCCCCTTTCTTTTGTCGTGTAAAACGGCTCCCCGAGCTTCTCGATTTTATCTTCAGGGATTCCTTCCCCTTCATCCCGGATGCTTGTGTGGATCAGCTGCTTCCCTTTTTCATATTGGATTTTGATCCCGATATTTCCCCCGTTCGGCATCACTTCTATCGCATTTTTAATAATGTTGATAAAAACCTGCTTAATTTGATTGCCTTCACAGTAAACATCGGGCAACGGCTCATGGAAATGACATGAAATTTGGATATTATGCATGAGCGCCTGCGCATTCAAGAGATCAATCGTATCGCTCATAATTTTCCGGATATCGTGGTTTTGGAACTGAGTGGCCTGCGGTTTGGCCAGCACCAAAAATTCGGTAATAATTGATTCAATCCGCGCCAGTTCCGACGTAATCACATTAAAATACAAAGAATGTTCCTCTTCTTTCATGCTGCTTTGCAGCAATTGGATAAATCCTTTCAAGGCCGTCATCGGATTGCGGATCTCATGGGCGATCCCCGCCGCCAGCTCCCCGACAATGTTTAGCGTGTCCGATTTCCGGAGCTGCTCCTGCATTGCCCTTTTTTCGGTAATGTCCCTGATGACCGTTAAATTCATATTGGATGTTAAATTGCCTTTTGATATAATTTCATAGTATTTGGTATAATTGGTCCTCGGCACGGTAATCAAATAGTCTGCCACCCCGTTTTCTTTTAATTTAAAAAGATGTCTGAGGAAATCTTTTTGTATTTTTTCATCATCATCTGTATGTAATAAAGCGTGCAACGTTTTCCCGATCACTTCTTCTCGCCGGCAGCCAAAATATTCGGCGGCAACAGGGTTGATATCCAAAATTTTAAAATCCCAGTTCCATAACACCATGCCGTCGAATGACCCTTCAAACACTTTCCGGAAGCGCTCCTCGCTGTCGTGTAAAGTCTGTTCCATCTGGTACCGGTCGCTGACATTACGGAAGATCGTTATATGGTATTTTTCAGCGCTCATATACTTCGAAGTAAACTCCAAATGTTTCAGCTGCCCGTTCGGCATTTTAAACAGCAGCTCATCCCGGACAGCTTTTGTTTGATTAAGTTTGTCCAGCCATTGGCAGTTCTGCCCGTTTTCCAAATAAACAAAATCCCACAGCTTTTTTCCCATAAATTCTTCCATTGTACATTCAAAAATTTTTAATGCTGCCTCATTTGCCAATAAAATCCGTCCGCTGCGGTCCCAAAACACGATCGCATCAATTGCTTCCAAAAAAAGGGTCCGGTACAGCTGTTCATTATCTTTTAGCACAATTCCCTCTTTTTTATTCCGGTGAAAATCTTCCTGTTTTCTTAAAATAAAACGATTAGTTCCCAAATTTATTCTCCCCTTCATCTTAAGAAGCATGATCCCATATTTCCTTCTCTTTCTGCGAAACGAGTTCAACCAAAAAGAAAAGCACAGCCTCCTAACCAATGGGATATGCCCATGCGGAAAAGCCGCTGCTGCCATCCAGGCATATCGGGGCCCTGAATCCGGCAATATCAAGAAGCGCATCAGCAGAAAGCTTCCGCCGCAATCAAGAACAAGTACTGCCATGGCAAAGCAGTTGCAGTTATGTAATTATTTGTCAAAAACGGTTGGCGAAATAAGTGTGTATATGGAGTTATTTCGTTAAATAACAGGAATCTCCTGCTTCGAGTTGCAAATTTTCATGAGGAAAGTCCCAAAGGGCAGACAAAAAGGGGCTGTCCCAAAAGTCGGTTAACTGACTTAGGGACACCCCTTTTTCATGCAAAGTAAAAGTTATTAGAGATTGTTGATGATCGCGAAATTCACTCGCTTTCCGCACGCGTCGTGATCCTCCTCTCTCGTCCCTCAAGCACACTGGGTCTCTTCTTGCTCGCTTTTCCCGCAGGAGTCTCGTGAATTTCGCAAATCATCAACGAGTCATATACAGAGAAAATGCAAAAAACCGCCTTTTTCATTATAATATAAATGTCTAGCAAACATTGAATGGAGGCGGTTTTCTTGAGTAACTATTCAGCTACCTTTTTACTTTCTTCTGCGGTGTTGTTTTTTGTCCCGGCCCGCAGCTGATTCCGCCATGATTTCGTATATTTTCCCGGCATTGATATCACCGAATTCCAGCGCCGCCTCTTCACGGAAATGTTCTTTTCGGCGCTTCATGACTATCTCCCCTGCCGGCCTTTTTTCGAATTTCGGTTGGCGCCTTTGATTGCTTCTTCACCGCGGGCAAATTCAGCGGAAAATTCCGTTTCCGCCAAATTCTCCTTTGGGGTTTGATTATTTTTCACAGCTGCATCAAATACCGCTTTCCGTTTTGACATTTTCCTTCCCCCCGTATGGAAATCCTTGCGTTTTTAGCATCCCCTTCCCTTCCCGGTTTAAAAGCTGTAATATCTGTATGCAGCGGGCTGAATTGTTTCGGGATGGATACAAGTGTTTCCAATCATATTTGATAAACTTGCGCCAATACTAACCATTAAACAAAGCTCTGCAGCGGAATCCTCGCGCTTTCCGAAGCAAACATTCCGCGTAATTCCGCTCCATTTACAGAGCAAAAAACAAAAAAGGAGAATGGATATGGCTAGAATCAGCAATAAATTATTAATTCCAGGCATCGAAGAATATTTGGACCAGGTAAAATACGAAATCGCCCAGGAATTCGGCGTACAGCTCGGATCCGATACCGTGTCGCGTGCAAACGGCTCGGTGGGCGGCGAAATTACAAAACGGCTCGTCCGGCAGGCCCAGGCCCATCTTTCAGGGCAAAAGGGCGAATAAATGAAATGGCAAAGCAGGCATTCTTTAGTACCCTGCTTTGCCGTTTCATTTTACATATTCTTTTAAAAAATGGAAGTCACCGTTCATGATCAGCACGAGCGCAATGATGTACTTCCGGTTCCGTTCCAGTGTTTTGCGGCTGACTTCAACTTTTTCTTCCAGCTGTTTCAGCGGAATCCGCCGTTTTTTGTCCAGCACCGAAAGCAGCTCCTTATCTTCATAAAGCACTTTCGCTGCTTTTAAAGCATGCAGCTTGGCATCCCTATGTTTCGGCCCCTGCCTGATCAGGTCTTCAAACCGAATGCCGTATGTATGTAAAACAGATGCAAACCGCAAAATTTCCGCTTTCCTGCTTTCTTCCTCCAATTTCTGCCGATATTTTGCAATCGAGGCAGATTGCTCAATATGAAGGGAAATGGCGGTTTCATCCTCATCTGTCCCATAAACATCCAAGCTTGCTGCCTTATGTTTGGACACCTGGCGGATGTAGTCGATTACCTTCCTCTTGATCATCACTTCCGCAAAAGGCAGTAACGAAGCACCTTTTTTGTTGTCGTATTTCATCATGCTATCGTGAAATGCCATCAGTCCGATGCTGAATTCATCATCTTTATGGTCAATATACCGTTTGCACACTTTTGCGACTGTTTTTTTAATAAACGGCTGGTAATTCTGCAGCAAAAAATCCGCCATGTTCCGGTCGCCCTGCTGCACGCGCCGCACCAAATCTTCAAGCGGCTTGTTCCGTTCCGCCTGCGCAACCGCCATTGCCATTCGGTCACCCCCTGTTCCATGCCACATTGTACCATCTGCATGCAACACAGAGGTTGCGATCGGATTACGGTTTGATTTCACGGAAAAATTGCCTGCACTTTCCGTAATAAGTTTGAAATAAGCGCAGGCAAGCCTTTATTTATTCAAATGCTTTTTTTCTCCTGCTTTGCTGTTTACGCGGGGAAGATTCCGCTCGCTCTTTTTAGCGACGCCGGCATCTTTCCGGATAGAGATGAAATAGCCGCCCGCCACAATCGCAAGCATGACCGTCCAAAACACAAGCTTCCACGCGGCTGATTCCGGAAAATGCTCATCCAAAAGCCCGACGCCCGGATGGGACAGCGTAAAAACGAGTAATTTGACGCCGACCCAGCCTACAATCAGGAATGCGGCGTCTTCAAGGCCCGGATATTTCTTCAGCAGGCGGACAAACTGGTTGGCGGCAAAACGGATCAGGACAAGACCGATGGCACCCCCTAAAAACATGACGATAAACTGTCCGCCGTCGATCCCGCCGATCGTAAACCAGCCGGCCGGGCGCAGCGTAACGGCCAAAGCCACCGCCGCAAGCATTGAATCAATGGCAAAGGCAATGTCGGCCAATTCCACTTTTAAAACGGTCATCCAAAAAGAAGCAGGCTTGCTTTTGGCAGCCGTTGCCTTTGGTTCAGTTTTTTGGCGTTTTTTCATATAATAGTGGATCATAATGAAGAATAAATAAGCTGCGCCGACCGCCTGGATCTGCCAAATACCGGCGAGAAACGAGATGAGGAACAAGGCTGTAAACCGGAAAATAAACGCACCCAAAAGCCCGTAAAAAAGTGATTTTTTTTGCTGTTTCTGCGGGAGATGCTTAACCATTACGGCCATCACAACCGCATTGTCGGCGGCCAATATCCCTTCAAGCCCGACCAATACGAGCAGCACCCACCCATACTCCAACAGCATTGACATATCCATTCAAACAGTCCTCCCTTTGCCGGCAGCGCCCTAAATCCGCATAGCCTTAATGGAAGAAAAAGCGGCATGCCGGATCTAATCGCTTTGCGGCGTTATTAGATTTATGCCACTTTTGACAATTTTCCTATAAGACAAAAAGCAAGACCTTTGCCTATATAGGCAAAGGTCTTGCTGGACATTCGGACAATGCCAACAAAGCCGATGACACCGTTCAGCGGATCATGTAATGACGACTTTGTTTTAAGTGTGCTACACACACTTAACGCTACTCCCCTTTGACAACTGCCAAAAGTATTTTGTTGTTTTGATTATAAAGATTTTTTTCATTTCCGTCAACAGTTATTTTTCCAATCATGTCTTTACCGGCTTTTTTTCTGCACAATTTTACGGATGACACCGCCTATTAAAAGCCCCGGGATTGCGAACATCATTGGAAAAAATACCGGTCCGACCGGTTTATGCCAGAACACGGCGGCAGGCGAGACCATTAATCCAAGCGTCACAAAATAGGCAGCAAACGCAAAAGGAAGATAGCTGTGCTTCGGGGGATTGCTCCAACTTGTTTTATAGGCATCCCACATCGCGAAAAAATATAAACACGGATAGAACATCAGCCATCCGTAATCGACCGTTTCGCCGGCCTCGGCTGTTTTTCCTAAAAAACTGAGCATGATGGCTTCATTAAAGCGGCTGTTCACATTGATGATAAACTCTAAAAAAATAAACAGGATGCCTTTTATATAGCTGCCGGCCAACAGCTGCGCAAAACCCGGCAAGGCAATGCTCCAAAGAATGGCCTCCAATGGCGCTACTTTTTTCATGCGTCTGCCTTTATATAACCAATGTCCAGATTTTGTTTACCATTATAAACTTCCTTCCTACCTTTTTTGCATGCTGCGTGGTTTTCCTTGCCCATTCTTTATCGTGCCCCGGTTTAAGCAAAAAAAACACCGTCCAGCATTGATTTGCCGTGCGGTGTTTTTCCTTATTCCATCGGGTTATACAGTTTGATTTCCGGGTGCTTGTCGCTGAACCAACGCAGTGCAAAATCATTTTCAAATAAAAACAAAGGTTTTCCGAACCGGTCTTTTACAAGCAGGCTGCGCGAACTTGAAAGCGATTCATCCACCGCGTCTTCATAAATCCAGCGCGGAATTTTCGAACCGATCGATTCCATGACAACATCCGAATTATATTCATTTTTCATGCGGTGCTCGAACACTTCGAACTGCAACTGCCCGACCGCCCCCAAAATATAATCTTCCGTGTGCCAGGTGCGGTACAGCTGGATGGCGCCTTCCTGGACAAGCTGGTTGATCCCTTTATGGAAGCTTTTCTGCTTCATCACGTTTTTCGCAGAAACTTTC
Source organism: Weizmannia acidilactici (assembly GCF_008974225.1). Taxonomy (NCBI): domain Bacteria; kingdom Bacillati; phylum Bacillota; class Bacilli; order Caryophanales; family Bacillaceae; genus Heyndrickxia; species Weizmannia acidilactici. Next base: position 31,792 of record NZ_BKZR01000037.1, read on the forward strand.
ACAAACAGTTCCGGCGTAAATTGCGGCAGCTTTTCAAATTGGACCGGCTGTTTTCCGGAGTAGATCGTATCGCCGATCTGGTAAGTGCCGGTATCATACAGGCCGATAATATCGCCGCTGACCGCCTCATCCACCGTGCTTCTGTCATCCGCCAAAAATTGGGTCGATTGCGAAAGTTTCATCTGCTTTCCGGTTCGCGCCAGCGTTACCGACATGCCGCGCTCGAATTTTCCGGAGCAGACGCGGATAAATGCGATCCGGTCGCGGTGGGCCGGATTCATATTGGCCTGGATTTTAAACACAAAACCGGAAAATTGTTCGCTCAGCGGATCGATTACCCCTGCATCCGACATTCTGCCCTGGGGGGAAGGCGCAAATTGAAGATACGTCTCCAAAAACGTCTGGACGCCGAAATTCGTCAAGGCGCTGCCGAAAAAGACTGGCGTCAATTTGCCGTTTGCAATCCGTTCTTCCGAAAATTCATTACCTGCTTCATTGAGCAAAAGAATTTCTTCCAATGCCTGGTCATATAATGCATTTTCTTTGATTGGGTCATCTCCTTCCACTTCCCCCGCATCATTCAACGGCAGGAAGCGCTCGTCTTCATCGACGCGGAACTGCTCAATGCGGCGGTGGTAACGGTCGTAAATGCCGAGAAATTCCTTTCCCATTCCGATCGGCCAGTTCATCGGATAAGATTCGATGCCCAACACTTCTTCTAGTTCGGCCAGGAGCTCGAGCGGCGGCCTCCCCTGCCGGTCGAGCTTATTGATAAACGTAAAAATCGGAATGCCCCTCATCCGGCATACTTTAAACAGCTTAATGGTCTGCGCCTCGATCCCTTTTGCGGCATCGATGATCATGACGGCGCTGTCGACCGCCATCAGCGTCCGGTACGTATCTTCACTGAAGTCCTGGTGGCCGGGCGTATCCAAAATGTTGATCCTTTTTCCGGCGTATTCAAACTGCATGACGGAAGACGTGACCGAAATGCCCCGCTGCTTCTCGATTTCCATCCAGTCGGAAGTCGCATATTTCCCGGTTTTTTTGCCTTTGACCGTCCCGGCCGCGCGGATCGCCCCGCCAAACAGGAGAAGTTTCTCCGTCAGCGTCGTTTTCCCGGCGTCCGGGTGGGAAATGATCGCGAAAGTCCTTCTTGATAATACTTCATCTTTAAAACTTGCCATGTTTCAATTCCTTTCAATTGTGTATAATGGGCCTTAAATTCGTACGCTGCTTTTCTTATTACATCGGCATCACCTTTTTCGGTAAATCTTTTTCCGCTGTCCGCCTTAAAACTTCAACAGGCGCGGATTCAAAGTAAATAGATATTGCAAAATTATCCGATCATAGAAGACTGTACATAAGCATACAACAGTTTTTCCGTATTCTCAATGGATGTGATATGCGTCCGCTCGTAAGCATGGGAAGCATCGATACCCGGCCCGATCAGCCCGTGCGCCAAATCAAACCCTGCCTTGACAGCAGCCGAGGCATCCGACTGGTAAAACGGATAGATATCCACTTTATATGCAACCCCATTTTGTTTTGCAAGCTCCACCAGCCGTTTTCGCAATCCATAATGGTACGGGCCGCTTGCATCTTTTGCGCAAATTGAAACTGTATACTCGTCCGATGCCTGTCCGTCGCCTAGCGCACCCATGTCCACGGCCAAATATTCCGCCGTCTCGGGCGTGATATTGGAATTTCCCCCGTACCCGATTTCTTCATTATTTGAAATCAAAAAATGCGTCGTGTAAGGAAGTTGTATGTTTTCTTCGCTGATTTTCCGGATCAGGTTCAAAAGGATTCCGGTGCTTGCTTTATCATCCAAATGGCGGGATTTGATAAAGCCACTTTCCGTAATCGCCGCGCGCGGGTCAAACGACACAAAATCGCCTTCTGAGATGCCCAGCGCCCGCGTTTCTTGCGCGCTTGTTGTCTTTTCGTCGATCCGGACTTCCATATTTTCATCATTCCGTTCCAGTTTTCCCGCATCTTTATACACATGCACGGAAGTTTGGTGCATCAAAATGGTTCCCGTATACGTTTTGCCGGAAGCCGTTTCGATTTCGCAATACTCGCCTTCGACCGCATTCCAGCGGTATCCGCCGATCATTGACAAGCGCAGGCGGCCGTCTGCTTTGATTTCTTTCACCATCGCACCGAGCGTATCGACATGCGCCGTCAGCATGCGGTGTTTTGTGCCGTTCTTGCCTTGAATCGTGATGAGCAGGCCGCCTTTCCGGTTCCTTTTCATATCTAGATTCAAATCGCTTAAATATTGTCCGCAAAACCGGATCACTTTTTCCGTATTGCCTGAAGGGCTTGGGATTTCAACAAGCTGTTTAATCAGTTGGATCGTTTCTTGTGCCAATTGGATAACCCCCATTTTATCGTTTCTTATCCTATTCTACCGCAAGCAGTTACCGGCATCAAAAACGTTTAACGTCTACAGCCCGCCCGCTTTTACCCACGGCAGCATAATGGTAAAAACCGTGCCCTTGCCAAGTTCGCTTTCGACGGAAATCTTTCCCTGATGTTCCTGGACAATCTGGTAACAGACCATCAGCCCCAAACCGTTTCCCCGCTCCTTTGTCGTATAAAAAGGCTGCCCGATTTTTCCGATTTTTTCAGGTGGAATACCTATGCCTTCATCCCTTACCGAAATGCAGATACAGTTTTCGGGCAGCGCAGATACCTCAACGGTCAGCGTACCCCCGTTTTCCATCGCTTCCATGCCGTTTTTGATTAAATTTACAAACACCTGCTTCATTTTCGAATCGTCACAACGGATGTAGACCGGCTGGGATGGAAAAATCGTTTCGATCTGGATATTTTTATCGTTCGATTGCGTTTCCATTAAGACCAACACTTCTTCCAGCAGTTTTTGGATGCAGTGGATCTTCAATTCCGATTTTTTAGGCCTGCCGAGAAAAAGCAGTTCGCCCGAAATCATTTCGATGCGCTCTATTTCATTTTGCATAATATCAAGATAATGGTTCGTATCAATGACCCCCGCCTGCATCAACTGCAAAAACCCTTTGATTGAAGTGAGCGGATTCCGGATTTCATGTGCGATGCCCGCCGCGAGCTGGCCGATCATCGACAACTTTTCCGAAGATATGAGATAATCATACAGTTCTTTCACAATCGTCATGTCTTTCGTCAACAAATGGATATGGGGCGTTCCGCCAAAATTTGAATCTTTGAAAACCGCATAAGTGGATTCCACCCATTTATAATCGTCGGTTTTCGTTTTCAGCCTGTACATCACCATGCCCATTTCTTCTTCATTTTTATGTAAAAGACCCGTTAATTTGCCAATGTCGTCTTGATGGATAAAGGAAGAATAAGGTTTCCCAATCCAGTCATCCAAATCAAATCCGGTAACGGCCTGCATATTCGGGGTAATGCTTTTCAGTATCCCGTCCCTACCAATTACCGCATTAAAAAGATGGAACTGCAGCGGGAGATCCATAAAATCGTAATGTACTTTTCCGTCACACATATTTTGCACCTGCCTATCTTGCTATCAATCCATTATCCCATTCGCATACAAAGCACCCACATGCTCAATAATATATGTATGGTTCTGGCCGGGTATTCCGTAAAGTATGTATATATA